>CAIKWU010000227.1 GCA_903831155.1 uncultured Planctomycetaceae bacterium
CTGCATGCCCCACTTCATGAACGAGCGGATCGCCGTGGGGGCCGTGTAGAAGATCGTCGGCTTCTCCTGCTCGATGATCTCCCAGAAGCGGCCCTCGTGCGGCGCGTTCGGGGCACCCTCGTAGATGAGGATGCTCGCACCGGCGGCCAGGGGGCCGTAGGTGACGTAGCTGTGGCCGGTGATCCAGCCGCAGTCGGCCGTGCACCAGAAGAGGTCGTCGTCGCGGAGATCGAAGACCCACTCGGCCGTCGTCTTCGCCCAGAGGATGTAGCCGGCGGTGGTGTGCTTGATGCCCTTCGGCTTCCCCGTGGAGCCGCTCGTGTAGAGGATGAAGAGCGGTGCCTCCGAGTCCATCGGCTCGGGGGGCAGGTCGGTGGGCTGGCCGGCGACGAGCTCGTGCCACCAGATGTCGCGGCCGGCCGTCATGTCGACCGGCTGGCCCGTTCGCTTCAGGACGACCACGTGCTTCACGGTCGTGGGGGGATGTGCCGCCGATGCCAGGGCCGCGTCGACGTTCTTCTTGAGGGGCAGCTGCGTCCCGCGACGCCAGCCCCCGTCGGCCGTGATCACCGCCACGGCCTTCGCATCGTGGTTGCGGTCGGCGATCGCCTCGCTGGAAAAGCCACCGAAGATCACGGAGTGCACCGCGCCGATCCGGGCGCAGCCGAGCATCGCGATCACGAGCTCGGGCGTCATCGGCATGTAGATGGAGACGACGTCGCCCTTCTTCACCCCGAGCTTCTTCAGGCCCGCCGCGAACCGGCTGACCTCGGCGAGCAGCTCCCGGTAGGTGAGCGTCCGTCGCTCGCCGACGGGCTCACCCACCCAGGCGATCGCGACCTTGTCACCGCGACCCGCGGCGACCTGACGGTCGAGGCAGGCGGCCGAGGCGTTGGTCTGGCCGTCCACGAACCACTTCGCCACCGGTGGCTGCCAGTCGAGCACCCTCGTGTAGGGCTTCATCCACGGCAGCTCGCGGGCTCGGGCATCCCAGAACGACTCCGGGTCTCTGGCGGCCTCGGCGTAGAGCGTGCGGTAGTCGTCGAGCGATCCGATCCGGGCGTGCCGCGAGAACTCCGCCGGGGGCGGAAACACGCGAGTCTCCTGCATCACACTCGCCACCTTGCCACCGACGCCAGCCGTGTCAGCCATGAACCATCCTCCTTGCGTCATGTCCCGGAAGGACTCGATCCCCCGCACTCGAACGGACCACCATCCTCGCCGTCGCCGAACCCGATGCCAAGCGCTCTCGCCGCCTGCACGGCGGAACCGCGGGGATCGACCGTCGACAGCCGTCCCACCGCCTCCGCGATCGGGATGCTGGCGATCTCCGGTGGCCGATAGCAGACCATCTCGCCAAAACGCCCCTCGTGCACGAGCCGGGCTGCGTGGGCACCGAACTCGGTGGCGAGCATGCGGTCGAAGGGTGTCGGCGTGCCGCCCCGCTGGAGGTGCCCGAGCACGACGGTGCGGGCCTCACGGCCCAGCCGGGCCGACACTTCGCGGGCGATGATCTCGCCGATCCCGCCAAGCTTCACCTGGCCACGGCCGCCGGCATCGCCTTCGTGCACGAGCCCGCCGTCGGGCAGGTGCGCCCCCTCGGCCACCACGATCAGCGTGAAGCGCTTGTCCTGCCGTTCCCGCTCGGTCACCTTGCGGCAGACGTTGTCGAACGTCCAGGCGATCTCGGGAATGAGGATCACGTCGCCGCCGCCGGCGATGCCGGCGTGCAGGGCGATCCAGCCGGCGTGCCGGCCCATCACCTCGAGCACCATGACCCGCTCGTGGCTCGCGGCCGTGGTGTGGAGCCGGTCGAGGGCGTCGGTCGCCGTCGCCACCGCGGAGTCGAAGCCGAACGTGAAGGCCGTGCCGCAGAGGTCGTTGTCGATCGTCTTGGGCACGCCCACCACGGGCACACCGTGTGCGTGGAGCTGCTGGGCGATTCCCAGAGAGCCATCGCCGCCTACGCAGACGAGTCCGGTGAGCCCCATCTGCTTCACCGTGGCGGCGGCCTGGCCGAGCAGTTCGGGGTCGATGCCCACCCGCTCCCCCTCGCCGACCAGCGACGTGAACCGACCCTTGTTGGTGGAGCCGAGGATGGTGCCGCCTTGCAGGAGAATGCCGGCCGTGTTCTGGGCGTCGAGCGGCATGTAGCTGACCGGGTCGACGAGCCCCTCGTAGCCGCGAAGGAAGCCGACGACGTCGTAGCCGAGCCGGATGGCCGACTTCGTGGCCGCGCGGATCACCGCGTTGAGGCCCGGGCAGTCGCCGCCGCCGGTGAGGATGCCGATCGTGGGCCTGCGGCTCATGCTCAGTGCCCGTCGTGCTCGGCCAGCCACCGCTCGGCATCGAGCGCCGACATGCAGCCGGTGCCCGCAGCCGAGATCGCCTGGCGGTAGTAATCGTCCGCCACGTCGCCGGCCGCGAACACGCCGTCGACGCTCGTGGCGGTGCGGAAGTGCCTCTTCCAGACGATGTACTTCTTGGGCGTGAGCTCGAGCTGGCCGTCGAGGAAGGCGGTGTTCGGCGTGTGGCCGATCGCCAGGAACACGCCCGTCGCCTCGACGGTCTTCTCGCGCGTCGGCTCGACGGTGCTCGCCAGCCGCACCCCGGTCACGCCGCTCGTGTCGTCGCCGAGCACCTCGGCGAGCGCCGTGTTGAAGTGGATCGAGATCTTCGGGTTCTCATGGGCCCGCGTCGCCATGATCTTCGAGGCCCGCAGCTCGTCGCGACGGTGCACGAGGTGCACCGTGCTCGCGAACTTCGTGAGATAGGTCGCCTCCTCGACCGCCGAGTCGCCACCGCCGACCACCACGATCGGCTTGTTGCGGAACCGCGGCAGGGCGCCGTCGCAGACGGCACACGCGCTCACACCGCGGTTCTTGAACTTCTCCTCGCTCGGCAGGCCGAGCCAGTTGGCGCTGGCGCCCGTGGCCACGATCACGCACTTCGCCTCGACCACGCCCCCCTCCGCGGGAAAGAGCTTGAAGGGCCGCGCTGAGAAGTCGACCTTGAGGATGTCGTCGGTCACGATCCGCGTGCCGAAGTTCGAGGCCTGCTGCCGCATCAACTCCATGAGTTCGGGACCGGTGACGCCCTTGCCCTCGTGGGGCGGCATCATCATCCGCCGCTCCTTCGGCAGGGCCGAGTCGAGGAAGCCCCCGAGGTCGCCGTGGGGGAACCCCGCGTAGTTCTCCACCTCGCTCGTGAGGGCGAGCTGGCCGAGGGGCAGCGTGCCTGCCATGCGGTTCTTCTCGGAAATCGCCCCCTCATAGACGAGCGGCTTCAGCTGGGCGCGGGCGGCGTAGGTGGCGGCGGACCAGCCGGCCGGCCCGCTGCCGATGATGACGAGGGTCTCGGGCGACGACATGCGGTGGCTCCCCTGGTGAGTCGGCAGGCTGGTCGCGTCGACGCGGGCCTGATCAACAGGCATGATGTACCCGTTCCCGTCCGACAGGAAAACCCGTCCCCCCCAAACACCGGAGCCGGCCCCGCCATGAGCCTTCTCGCCGTCCTCCTCCCGAGCGCCCTCGTCCTCCTCGTCGCCTACCGCGTCTACGGCAGCCTGCTTGCGCGGCTGTTTCGGCTCGATGCCGCCGCCCCGACGCCGGCCGTCGCGCTCCGCGACGACGTCGACTACGAGCCGATCCCGCCGCAACTGCTGCTCGGCCAGCACTTCTCGGCGATCGCGGCGGCCGGGCCGATCGTGGGGCCGATCCTCGCCGGTGTCGCCTTCGGCTGGCTGCCCGCACTGCTCTGGATTCTCGCCGGCAGCATCTTCGTGGGAGGCGTGCACGACTTCGCGGCCCTCGTGGCCTCGGTCCGCCACAAGGCCCGCTCGATCGCGGAAGTGGTCCGCGACCACATGAGCCGCCGGGCCTACCTGCTCTTCCTGTCGTTCGTCTGGATCGCACTGGTCTACATCATCGTCGCCTTCACCGACATCACGGCGGCGAGCTTCGTGGGGCGGCAGGTGCTGGAGAACGGCGAGAGCGTGTCGGGGGGCGGGATCGCGACCTCGAGCCTCCTCTACCTGGCGCTGCCGGTGATCATGGGCCTCTGCATGCGATTCGCCCGGATGCCGCTCTGGGCGGCGACGGTGGTGTTCCTGCCGCTGGTGGGCCTCGCGATCTGGGGCGGCCAGAAGATTCCGTTCGATGTCGGCGCGACCTTCGGAACCTCCGATGCCGCCGCCCAGAAGATCTGGGGCGTGTTGCTGTTGGCCTACTGCCTGGTCGCCGCGATGGCGCCGATGTGGATGCTGCTCCAGCCTCGTGGTCATCTGGGAGGTTGCTTTCTCTACGTCGCCCTCGCGGGTGCGGCCCTCGGGCTCGTGGCCAGCGACCGGTCGCTCGGCAGCCTGTTCGGCGGCGACACCACGATCCGCTATCCCGCGTTCACCGGCTGGCAGGCTGCCAACGGCCAGCATCTCGTGCCCATGCTCTTCATCACCATCGCCTGCGGGGCGTGCTCGGGCTTCCACTCGCTGATCGCCTCCGGCACCACCAGCAAGCAGCTCCGCCGCGAGACCGACGCCCGCCCCATCGGCTACGGCACGATGCTCCTGGAGGCCATGGTGGCCGTGGTGAGCCTCTGCTGCGTGATGGTGCTCTCCGCCGACAGCCCGCTCACGAAGCAGTCGCCCAACTTCATCTACGCGCTCGGCATGGGGCAGTTTCTCGAGATCCTCGGGGTGCCGGCGGCGATCGGCGTGTCGTTCGCCCTGATGGCCTTCACCACCTTCGTCTACGACACGCTCGACGTCTGCACGCGGCTCGGCCGCTACATCGTGCAGGAGCTCACCGGCCTGCAGGGCTGGGTCGGCGGCTGGCTCGGCACGGCGCTCACCGCGGGCGTGCCGCTCGTCTTCCTGCTCCGGCCAAACGTCGACGCCGCCGGCAACGTGGTGCCGGCCTGGAAAACGTTCTGGAGCCTGTTCGGGGCGAGCAACCAGCTCCTCGCCGCCCTCACGCTGCTCGGCGTGACCGTCTGGCTCTGGCGGACGCGGCGGGAGACGTGGGTCTGGCTCGTGACGGGGCTGCCCACGGCGTTCATGTATGCGATGAGCACCTGGGCGCTCGCCAGCATGACACTGCCGCGGTTTCGCAGCGGGGAGGGACTGGCGTTCCCTGCTGACCCGGTTCCGTGGGCCGGCGTGGTGCTCCTGGTGCTCGCCGCCGTGATGCTCGTGGAGGCGATCAGGGCGATCGCCGACGGAGCAGGGCCGCGACCATCAAGCCCGCGCCGAGCGTGGCCCACGTCGTCGGTTCCGGCACCGCGACCAGGTTGACGTAGGAGCCGCTCGGCAGCGGCGATGCCACGTTCACGCCCGCGGTCGTCGACGAGTAGGCGATCTGCCAGGTGTTGGCCCCAACGGTGAAGGTGCCTCCTTCCACGAGCGACAGGCCGCCGTAGGAGAAGAGCCCGCCCCCCGACAAGCCGCCGCCGTAGTTGATCATCGTGAACACAGTGCCGGGCGTGACGGCCGCGTCGGGCCCCAGGTCGGCGATCGTCAGCGGAACGGTGCCGCTGAGCGAGAGACCGCCCGTCATCGAGAGCAGGTCGGCCGTGAGGAGGTTCGTTTCGTACTCGTAGGCGAAGGTGGCGCCGCCCGCGAAACTCACGTCGGAACCCGTGGTCAGGGTGGCGATGCTGGAGCCGGGAGACAGGGTCCCGAGCGGGCTCACGGTCACCGCACCGCCGATTGTGCCCGATCCGCCGAGGATGCCGCCGCTGACCACGAAGGGCGCTACCACGCTGCCGCTGTTGCCGTCGATGAGCAGTGTGCCGGCCTCGACGAGCGTCGTACCGCCGTAGGCGTTGCTCCCGCTCAGGATCCACTTGCCGGCACCGGCCTTGGTGATCCCCATGAGGTTGACCGACGTGGCGGTCACGATCGGGCCCGAGATCGTGTTGTCGCCCGTGTTGCTGCCCGACAGCCGCAGCGTCCGCTCCGGTGGCAGCGTGAGCACGGCGTTGGTCGACACGGTCGCGAGGGCGGAGGTGCTCAGCGTGTATTGGTTGCCGCTGATCGCCAGGATCGTGGTGCCGGCGGGCACGGCCGTCGACGTGACGAGCATGCCCACGACCGTACCCGGCTGCGTCGACGACGCATTCGCCGCCACGTTCGAACCGGACGTGAAGTTGAGATTGAAGTTGGCGGTGTTGATGGCGAGCACGGTGCCCGAGAAGGTGAGGGCCCCCGCCCCGGATGAATCGATCGTGCCCCCGGGGGCGTCGATGCTCACGAGCCTGTTCGTCGCCTGGGCTGCCGCGCCCGTGTACCGCAGCGTGCCGCTCGTGCCCTGGCCGCTGAACAGGATTCCCGTGCCGGAACCGATCGCGCTGGCCACGCCGCTGTTGGCGAGGCTCGCGACATCGAGAATCCCGTCCACGAGCTGCGGCGACAGCGTGTAGGTGTTGGCGGTGTTGGTGATCGTCCACGTGCCGGAACCGTACTTATTGACGCCGCTCGACGACGCAGACACGGCCGTGACGAGCCCCGACACGACGCCGTTGCCGGAGCCGCCGATCAGCAGCGGGCGGCTGCTGCCGGCCGTGTTGGAGATCGTACCGGAGAGCGTCAGCAGGCCGCCGTCGGAGACGACGACGATGCCCGAACCTCCGCCGGTGCCCACGTTCATGTTGCTCGTGAGCGTGGTGTCGCCCTGGAGGTTCTGGATCGTGGGTACGCCGCCGATCGTCGGCGGATTGGCGGAAACGAAATTGCCGAAGGTGTTGGCGACGGTGGTCGTCCCGGCGACGTTGAGCTGCAGATAGCCGCTGTTCGTACCGGCCTTCGGGATGGAGATCGTGCTGCTTGCAGGCAGGGCCGACGCAGCGTCGATCCGGAGAACGCCGCCACCGCTGGAGATCGTCGTGTTGCCCGTATAGGTATTCGTGCCGGAGAGGATCGTGGTGGCCGTGCCCGACTTCGTGAGGCCTCCCGTGCCGCCGTCACCGGTGATGTTGCCGGCGAACGTGCCGTTGACGTTGTTGAGCGTGGTGCCGGCGGTGCTGCCGGCCGCGAACGAGAGCGAGGTCGGAATCGTGCCAGTGACGTTCGTGAAGTTGATCGGCCCGGCGGCCGAACCCGTCACCGCCTGGACTGTGCCGAGCCCCGTGGGAGCCAGCACGTTCACCGTGCCGGTGCCGAGCTGGAAGAACGTGCCACTGAAGGTGTTCTCGCTCGTGGTGTTGGAGAGCGTGAGGTTCGCACCGCCGGTCTTCTGCACGGTGCCCTCTCCCGACATCGACCCGGAGACGGTCATCGCGGCCCCCGCGTCGGTCGTCAGGTTGAGCGTTCCGCTCACGGCGACCGGCCCGGCGAGCGTGAACGCCACGCTGTTGCCCGATTGGATCGTGGCGCTGCCCGTCACCGTGAAGGGCTCGGGGATGGCAGCCGAGTTTGCGCTCGAGAGGAGGTAAATCCGGGAGCCTTCCTCGAGCATCGTGCCCACCGCCGAGTCGCCGAGGCCGTAGGGGTTTTGCAGGAACATCACGGCCCCGCTGGCCAGCGTCACCGAGCCGGCGATCGTGTTGCTGCCGTTCACGACCAGCGCATTTGTACCCGTGTAGACGAGGCTGCCCGTGCCCGAGATCACGCCGCCTGCAAGTCCGCTCGAGCCGCCGCTCCCGAACGAGAGCGTCTTGTCGCCCAGGGCGAGAATGCCGCCAGACGAGAGGTTCAGCGAAGGCACGGTGATCGAACTGCCCGACACGGCCGAGATGTCGATTGTCGCGCTCGACGACACGGCCAAACCGCTCGCCGCCGAGATGCCGCCCGAACCGCCGAAGGCGAGCACACCGCCGGCCACCGAGGTGATGCCCGTGTAGGTGTTGGCCGCGGAGAGCGTGAGCGTGCCACTTCCGAGCTTGATCAGCCCGAGCGAGTTGGCGCCACCGTTGGGATCGGCGAGTGGCGAGGAGAGGTCGAGATTGCCGCCGGCGTTCGACGTGTCGATGCCGATGAACGAACCCGGCAGGAACCCGTCGGTCGCCGAGCCCAGGGCGGCGATCGTGGCCACGTCGGAGGTGGTGAACTCGCCAGCGCCGCCCACGTTGAGCGCGAGGCCGCCGCCGCTCCCCGTGATCAGGTTGGCGGCCGTCCAGCTTCCGGTGTTGCCGCCGTAGAGCGCCGACGGCACGGCGAACTGCAGCACGCCGCCGTTGATCCGCGTGGCACCGGTGTATTGGCTCGTACCGGAGAGCACCTGCACGCCCGGTGCGTAGGCGAGCGCGAGCGAGGTGCCGGTCTTCACAAGCTCCATCCCCGCGGCGCCGTTACCGAGGTTGCCCGAATAGGTGTAGGTGTTGCCCGGCTGCGGGTTGAGCACGAGGGACGAGATCGAGGTGTAGTTGACCGGGGCGAAGGCGCCGCCACCGACGAGGCCGCCGAGCGTGGCGGTCGTACCCGAGGCGAGCTGGAGCGTGCCCGCGCCGGTGGTGTCGAAGGCGTTGGTCGGCATGGCGGTGGCATTGCCGAACACGAGCAAGCCGGCGTCGACCCGGGCGGTGCCGGTGAACGTGCTGGTGCCCGTGAACGTGTGGGTGCCCCCGCTGATCACGAGGTTCACCTTCTTCGAGGTGCTGCTGGCATTGGCGATCGACCCGCTGAATGACGAGGATCCCGTGAGGGTGAGCGTCGAGTCGCTCGTGGTCGACGAGTTGTAGACGCGGGCGGTGGCAGTCGAGCCGGTGCGGCTGATGCCGGTGAGCGTCTGATTGAACCCATTCAAATCGAAGACGTTGTTGTTGCTGTTGACGTTCTGGAAGTTGAATCGCGCGTTGGTGGCCAGACCGTCGTTCGCTCCGACCCTCACGGTGCCCTCGCCGAGATCAATGAGGGCATAGGACCCGCTGCCGGCGAGGATGTAGTTGCCGGTCCGCAGGCTCACGCTCTGGGTCGAGTTGATCGGCCCGGCGAAGAGCAGCGTGCTGTTGGTGACCGACTGCGTGGAAATGTGGCCGCCCGCCGTGGCCGAGGTCAGGATTGTAACGGTGCCGGTGAGCGTGGCCGTGCTCGAGGTGATGTTGTAGTGCAGCGTGCCGACCCCCGAGGAGCCGTGCGTGCCGGAGATCGTCACGTTGTTGGCGAGCGTCATCGAGGTGCCGTTGAGGATCAGCCGCGGAAACTGGTTGCCGGCCGTGCCACCCACGATGATCGGGCCGGTGCTCGCGGCGGAGTCGTTGTTGAGAAACAGCGACCCGCCGTTGACCGTGGTGGTGCCGGAATACGTGTTGGTTCCGCGAAGCACGAGCGAACCGGTGCCCAGCTTTCGGAGGCCGGTGCCCTCGAGCACCGACGAGATCGTGCTGCTCGACAGCGTGACATTGATCTCTGGAACGGCCATCGTGCCGCTCGACGCGAGCGTGATGGTGCTCGACTGGATCACGCGGCCGGTCGCGGAGATCGTGATGCCGTTGACCGTGACCGGCTCCGAGAGCGTGGAGGTGCCACGTTGCGTGATGAACACGGCCACGTTGCCTGTGCCGCTCGTGGCATTCCACGGTGTGCCGCTGGCGTTGGTCCAGTTCGTCGTGCCGGTCGACCACGTGCCGTCGGAGGTGCCGGAGAGGCTCCACGTGAGCGGCGCGGCGGAAGCGGCTCCCGGCACGAACGTGGCAGCAAGCATCAGCCCCATGGCAAGGTGGCTGCGTTGAACGTTGCGAGCAATCATGGAAATCCCCCTCCTCAATGTGAACCGTGGCCCGTCGTTGCGCCCTCGCGCTAGACAACCAGTGACGACCGCTGACTCTCCTCTATTGTCTGACGATTTCGACAGCCCCTCAACACTTCCGCGCGCCCGTTTCGTCCCAGCCTGTGCCCGTTTCGTCCCTTTTCCGCCGATTCGTCCCAGCCGCGCGCCCGATTCGTCCCAGCCAGGCCGGAAGGGTTCTGTCGTATAGTGCCTTGCCGTGGACTGGGGCCGCGGATCAGTTACCCGGTTCCGTTTCGACTGCCAGGAGATTTTTTCGATGAACTCGCGCTGTCTTGCTCATCCGCTCGTCGTGGCCGTCGCCCTCATCGCGACGGCGATCCTCGCTGGCCCGGCTTCGGCGCAGGCGCCGCGCCGCCCCAACATCCTCGTGATCTGGGGCGACGACATCGGCCAG
>CAIKWU010000228.1 GCA_903831155.1 uncultured Planctomycetaceae bacterium
CGCCAGATGCCCCTGCGTCGGCAGAAACGGACTGTCGCGGGTGTCGTGGACGAGTCCGCCGCTGAAGCCGTAGACGGAGTTCGTGCCGAGCATGTTCTGGATCGCGGGCGTCGGGAGACGCGGGTTGTAGATGTCGACGCTCTCACCGCGGAACGCGGTGTTCACCGACAGGTCAGGGGCGAATTTGAACTGGTAGCCCAGGCCCACGCGGCCGCCGACGCGACCTTCCGCCCAGTCGTAGAAAAAGCGGGTGTAGTACGAGGCGCTGGTCGACAGACCGATCCGCGTGTCGAAGAGATACGGCTCCTGAAACGTCGCCGTGTAGCGTTGCAGCTGCGTGCCGGGGGCGGCCTCGAGGCGAAACCGCTGGCCGGCCCCGCGGAAGGCGGTGCCGTTGCGGATGTCGTCCCAACTCTGTGGCAGGCGGGTGATGTCGAAGTTTTGTTCGTCCACCACGATGTTGCCGACGAGCCCGGCATTGGAATTGACGCCCGCACCGATCATGAGGCGGCCGGTCTGCGTCTCCTCGGCATCGACGTCGACGATCACGTAGGGCTCGTTGCCGGGAAACACCTGCCCCGGTTCGCCGGCGAAGTCGGGAAGCACGCCGGGCTGCTGGAAGGCGGGCGGCTGGTTCGGATCGGCCTGCACGACGGGCATCACGCCGAAGGGCATGCCGCCGCCGACAGCCGGCTGCATCGGTGGCACCTGCCCGGGAGCGAGCTGCTGCTGCGCCGTGTAGACCTGCGGCGGCGGGGCGACGGCCCGTGAATAGTCGATCGCGTTGGGGGCCGCGGGGGCGAGGGCCGCGCCTCCCCAGGGCGAGGCTTGTGGCGCCACGGCCTGCTGCGGGGCCGGCGGCCAGGCCGCCACCGGCTGCTGCACCGCCGGCACCGGGAAGGCTCCCTGCGGCTGGGCCATCGGCTGGCCGACGAACGGCTGCGGTGCGGCGGGGGCCGCCGGATAGGCCGGGCTCTGGCCGCGCCACACGGGGCGGTCGGCCACGGCGGCGGGCGGTGCCGACGTGGCGGGCTCGACGGCGGCCGGAGCCGGCTCGCGGGCCACCTGCTCCTGGGCGTCGTTCCACTCGGCCTCGAGCACGAGATCGAGCACGGCTTCGTCGGCGTCGTCGGGGCTCTGGCCGCGGAACCCGGGAGGGCGGGCGGGTTCGGTCTCACGGGCGACGCGGGTGTCCTCGGGTTCGGGTTTGGAGAAGACGATCTTCGGCCCCTCGCCCTTCGAGGCGTCTGCGAGGAACAGGCTGCTCGACTTCAGCCGCCGCTCGTCGTCGCGGAGCTTGCGGATGTCGAGGATGTCGCCGGGGCGGAGCGAGAGGCGGTTCAGGACGGTGCTGTGCCGCGTGTGCGGATGCTCGCCGCGGATCCGCACGTTGATCTTGCCGACGCGGTACCGCTGGCCCTCGGCGACGTTGTAGACGAGGTCGAGCTGGCCCGGCTCCTCGAGGAACCGTGGGTCGGCGCGGATGTCGGCGAACACGAAGCCCCGCCCGCCGTAGATGTCGCGGATGAGATTCAGATCCTTGTCCATCTTCGACTGGTTGAAGTGCTCGCCCCCCTTGAGCTCCAGATCGCGCTCGAGGAACTCGTTCTTGAACTTGCTGTTCCCCACGAACGACACGTTGCGGACCGTGTACCGTGGCCCCTCGTTGACGACGAAGGTGATGTGGGTCCAGTCGCGGCCCCCCTCGTGCACCACGTCGACCTCCCGGCCCACCTTGGCCTGGAAGAATCCGAGGCTGCGATAGTAGGCGGTCAGCGTCTCGACGTCCTGATCGATGACGCTGCGGTCGACGTTGCCGCCGAACATCCAGAGCACGCCGGGCTTGGACTTGATCTGGGTGAGGAGCCGGGCGTCGCTGGCGATCGTGTTGCCCACGAAGCTCGTCCACAGCGCCTTGCGGTTGCGGCCCTCGTCGATGACAAACACCGCCCCCTTGTCGCCCGTCTTGTCGCCCTCGACGGTCGTGACCCGTGCCGTCTCGAATCCCTTCTCGTGGTAGTACGACTCGATCCGCCGGCGAGCCTCCTCCACGATGTACGGATCCATGGCGTCGCCGACGTCGATCTCGGCCTTCTTGCGGAGGGTGCGGGTGGTGACCCGCTCGTTGCCGACGTACTTCACGTAGCGGAGCATGGGCCGCTCGACCACCTGGAAGACCACGACGACCCCCTCGGTCACGCGGACGTACTTCGGATGGACGTCGACGAACTTCCGCGAGCGGTGGAGCGTGCGGACGTCCTCCTCGATCGCCTGCGGGTCGAAGATCTGCCCCGCGCGGGTCACCAGCTTCGGGAGCTTCGACACGTCGGTGGCGTGGTTGCCCTCGATCCGCACTTCGACGATCACGTCGCCCTGGGCGCTGGCCGCGGCGGGCTGCTCCGCGACGGCCGGGAGCGGGAGCGGCTCCGGTGGCTGAGCCGACGCCTGCAGGGCGGCCAGGCAGAGCGCGGCCGCGGCAAGGCGACGCGCCGCGAGGCAGCCGATCGGTGAGGGGCGATTGGACATCGGGCGGGCCGATTCCCGGGGTGCGGCGGCGAAGGGCGGGGAGGAATAACGGAGCCCCGCAGGCCGCCACAAGCCGAAAAGTGTCGCCGCCGCACGGCGGCCCGCATGCCGGTCGGCCGCGAGCGCCCGGACCCCGAAAACCTAGGCCAATCGCCAGGAAACGCCGCCTCTTGCCCAGCCGCCGATGCTTGACTCGCCCACGCCGATGGCGGTAGTTTTCCAGAGGTATTCCTGCCGCGCGGCCGGTTGTCGGGACATCGGCGGCCTCGGTCCTCGGCTGCCAGGGCCTCCGGCCACACCATGCCGCCGACGGTCATCGATCTGCGTCGCACCGAGGATCCGCGTGACGTTGTCCATCGCGCGGTGCAGGCGCTCGCGGAGGGGCGATGCGTCGCCTTCCCGACCGAGACGGACTACGTGATCGCGGCGAGCGGCCGTTGCGGGGATGCGGCAGTCGCACTCGCGTCACTCGCGGAACGGCGGGAGGGTGAGCCCCCGCTGTCGCTGGCGCTCAAGAGCCACGAGGAGGCCCTCGATTGGGCTCCGCGGTTCACGCTCGTCGGCCGCCGCCTCGCCCGCCGCTGCTGGCCCGGTCCGGTCGCGATGATCGTGCCCGACGACCATCCCGACAGCCTCGTCCATCGTCTGCCGGCCGCAACCCGCGCGTGCGTGGTCGGAGACGGCCGGATCCGCATCCGCATTCCGGGGCATCCCCTGCTGGCGGACTGCATGCGGATGCTTCCCGGACCGGTGATGCTCGCCGAGCCCGGCGGCGCGCCGGGGGCGCTGGCGGCCGATGCGGCGAGCGTCATCGAGCGGGCCGGCGGATCGGTGGCGCTGGTCATCGACGACGGCCGAACGAAATACGCCCAACCCCCCACGACGATCGAGCTCGACGGCGGGTCGTTCCGGTTGGTGCGGTCTGGAGTCGTGGCCGAGGAGACGCTCCGCCGGCTCTCGAGCCTGCTCGTGCTGTTCGTCTGCACCGGGAACACCTGCCGAAGCCCGATGGCCGAGGCGCTCTTCCGGGTGATGGCCGCCGAGCGGTTGGGGTGCGGTCCTGCGGAGATCGAGCGGCACGGCGTCGTCGTGTCGAGTGCGGGCCTGGCTGCCTGGGGCGGCGGCCCCGCGAGCGAGAACGCCGTCGAGATCATGCAGGAGATGGGGGCCGACCTCGCGGGGCACGAGAGCCAGCCGCTGACGGAGTCGCTCGTCGCCCAGGCCGACGTGATCCTGACGATGACGGCCGCGCACCGGGCCGCAATCCTTGCGCAGTTTCCCGAGGCTGGCGGGCGGGTTTCGGTGCTCGCCACCGACCGCCGCGACGTCCTCGATCCGGTCGGCGGGTCGCTGGAGACCTACCGGAACTGCGCCCGCCAGATCCACGAGCATCTGGCGGCCAGAATGGATACACTCGGGATCGAACCGCGGGACCGTTGAAGCCCCGCGGCCGGGAGGCGCGCAGGAGTGGCTGGACCCATGCGGATAGCAATCGGCAGCGATCACCGCGGCGTGGCGGCGCGGAGAAGGCTGATCGGGCTCCTCGAGCGGATGGGCAACGAGGTGATCGACTGCGGCTCGGACGGCGAGCAGGCAGTCGACTACCCGGACATCGCCGCCGACGTGGCCCGGCGCGTGAGCGCCGGGACGGTCGATCGGGGCATCCTGCTCTGCTGCACCGGCGTGGGAATGGCGATCGCCGCCAACAAGCTGCCGGGTGTCCGGGCGGCCACCTGCCACGACGAAGTGACCGCGGAGATGAGCCGCCGCCACAACGACCTCAACGTGCTCTCCCTGTCGGCCGAGCTGATCGGCCCCGAGGTGCAGGACAAGATCCTCCGCACCTGGCTCTCGACGCCGTTCGAGGGGGGGCGGCACGCCCGTCGGGTGGCGAAGATCGCGGCCCTCGAGTCCGAGTGCCGCGATGCGGCCGGCAGCGGCTGACCGCCGCGATGGCCCGTCCACCGTCCGCCCCCGGTGACCCGGGCAAGACGGGCCGTGGTGGCAGTCCGCGGAAAGTCGTCACGTCGTAGCGGTCGTGCCGGCTCCAAGGACAAAAAACCGCGAAAACGCCGGGTGGATTTCGTTGAAGCGGGCCACGGCGTTGGTATCGTCGGTGTCGTCCGGCCGGTGATGGACGCGTGGTCCGCGGCCGGTTCGAGCCCCGAGGACCCGCCTGGCATGCCCCTCGCCCGCCACCCCGATCCCGAAGAAGTCGACTGCCTGCTGCGGAACGGCGAACTGCGGACGGCGATCGAGCCGTACCTCGACGAGTCGATCTGGGAAGTCGATTTCCGCTCCCTGTCCACCGAGGCCGAGAACCGGTTCCTCGAGTCGATGCTCGCGTGGGAGCTGGCCCCCCTTTCGCCGGTGGCCCGGTGGTTCGTGCCGCAGCTGGCTCTGCAGCCGGCCTGCACGCTCGACGACTGTCAGCTTCACGAGCGGCTCTGGCAGACGATCGACGCGCTCTACGAGAAGCGGATCGTGCTCGATTACACCGACCACCTCTCCGACCGCGAACTCTATTCGCTGATCCGCCGCGACATCCTCCCGGCCAAGATCAAGCAGGTGGATCTGCCCGACAACTACGTCCACTGGGACTGCAGCGCCACCACCGACGGCGACCAGGCCGCGTGGCTGGCCTTCTACGCGAGCGACGAGGAGCGGGAGGAGTGGCGGCTCGAGGAGGGCCGCGACCCGCCGCCGAAGCAGGTGCCGGCCTATCCCCGGGCGCTGCCGGTCGCCCCCTGAGGCCGCGGTCCGTCGCGGCGCTCGGGACGCTCGGGTCTGCCCATGCCCCATCGCCGGACGTTCGCGGCGCTCGGGTCTGCCCATGCCCCATCGCCGGACGTTCGCGGCGGGCATCCTGCCCTTTGCTCACTCGATGCTGCCCTCGCTTCGCCATCCTGGCTCCGCTCGGCCAGCAACGCCGGCTCTCGGGGCATGGGCAGACCCTCGCTGAAATGTGGGAGGAGTTGGTGAAAAGTTCTCCGCGGATCGGCGAGCCGCACGGTTCACCCGGCTGCGGCCGGCCCCTATGCTTCCTGTCGGCCCCGTTTCGCATCCGCCCGTGGAGATCGCCATGCGCCCCGTGTCGCGTTCGCTCGTCGTCGCCTGCCTGATGGCCGGCGTCGTTCATCCGCTCAGGGCGGGTGCCGCGTCGCCCGATGAGATCCGCGCCGCCCTGGCACGCGGGGCGTCGTTCCTCGTCGAGCAGAAGCAGGCGGCCGACGGCAGCTTTTCCGCCGAGGTCGGGCCGGCGGTCACCGCACTCGCGGTCACCGCCCTGGTGAAGTCGGGCATGCCGGCCGACGCCGCACCCGTGAAGAAGGGACTGGCCTACCTGCTCTCCTTCCGTCAGCCCGACGGCGGGATCTACGCCCCGGGGTCGCCCACCGCCAACTACGAGACCTCGATCGGCCTGCTGGCCCTGGCGGCCTGCAACACCGACGGGTCGCTCGACGCCACCATCGCCGCCGCGGCGGCCCACGTGAAAAACCTGCAGTGGGACGATGGGGAGGGCAAGGGCGAAGCCGACCTCGCATACGGAGGTGCCGGCTACGGAAAGAAGTCACGTCCCGACCTCTCGAACACGCAGTTCATGGTGGAGGCGCTTCGCACCGTCGGCACGAGTGAGAACGACCCCGCGATCCAGCGGGCCTTGGCGTTCGTCTCGCGGACGCAGAACCTGCCGGGCCCGCACAACACCGCCCCCTTCGCGGAGAAGAACCCCGACGGCGGCTTCTACTACACGCCGGCCGCCGGCGGGGAGAGCCAGGCGGGCACCACGCCCGAGGGCGGCCTGCGGAGCTACGGCTCGATGACCTACGCGGGCCTCAAGAGCATGATCTACGCCGGCCTGACGAAGGACGACCCGCGGGTGACCGCGGCGCTCGCGTGGCTGGCGAAGCACTACACCTTCGAGGAGAACCCGGGCATGGGCGATGCCGGGCTTTTCTAC
>CAIKWU010000229.1 GCA_903831155.1 uncultured Planctomycetaceae bacterium
ACCGGGCACCCCACGCCTCACGGCGTTGGGCTTGTACGAAGACCTGCCCGTGAAAGCCGACCGGCCGTAAGGCCGCGGGCAAACCGCCCCCGAGCACCCCCGGAGTACCCGCGCGCGGGTACTTGCATCGCCGGTGGCGGTCGCCGTATTTTCAATCGTCGTTTCGAGTCCCCGCACGGCCGGGCTCTCGGAAGCCGCCGACCGTCTCGAATCTGAAAAGGACCGCTACTGACCTCGTGAGTTCGTTGCAGGAAGCCTGATTCCGGCCATGGCCGGAGCGCGGGCGGTGCAACGCGGATCGAGGAACGTGCGGAGTCCTGCGCCTTGGAGCCTGCTGCTCCATCGGCCGCTCATGGATCGCATCGCCCCCGCCGCGGTGTCACCGCGGGCCGCGCTCGTCCTGCGCGAGTTTACGAGGCCCACCAGGAGGCAGAGCCCGTGAACCGATTTTCATCCGCGCGTCTCGGATCGCGCCCACGGTGCGCCATGGAGCCGCACGCGCTGACGTGGCATGTCGTCGGCGTGCTTTCGGCGTTGGTTACAGCCGCCATGGCCCAAGCCCAGACGACCACCACCCTCTATGCGGGCAACGGCGGCACGGCCTACTCGTGGAATCACTCGGCAGCCATCGCCACGGGCACCGGTCTGACGGTCGATCTCACCCTCGGCATCGAGTACCTCGCCGTCGGCGGCGGGGGCGGCGGCGGCGGTGGCATTCCGGGCGGCGGTGGCGGCGGCGGGGGTGTGCTGACCGGGACGTTCGGCCGGGCTCCGCAGACGTTCGCGAACCCGTTCTACCGGCTCAACAATGCAGGCGCCGGCGGCGTCAATGGCGGGTCAACGGCCACAAACGGCGGCGATGTCGTGGTGTTTGGCCTCACAGCTTTTGGCGGTGGCGCTGGTGCCGGGGGGGCGACTGCCAAATCGGGAGGCTCTGGCGGCGGCGGAACCACTGACGGCAGCTACAGAGTCGGAGGCTCAGGCACGGCCGGCCAAGGGTTCGCCGGGGGCACGGGCGGCGCGTACGGCAGCTTTGGCACCGGTGCCGGCGGCGGCGGCGCAGCCTCATCGGGGACGAATGCCAACGCCGCAGGCGCCGGTCGTGGCGGGGCCGGAGGGGCCGGCTTCGTCTCTACGATCACCGGTGCGAGCGCGACGTATGGCAGCGGCGGCGGCGGTGGCGGCAGTCAGGGTGGGGGATCCACATCGAGCGGCGGCGGCGCGGGGGCATCCAGCGGTAACGGAGCTTCCGGGACAGCAGGTTTCGGCGGTGGCGGCGGTGGCGCCTATGGCGGCAACGGCGGCACCGGCGGCACCGGTGCGGCGATCTGGCGCTATCTGAGCAGCACGAATCTTTTTTCCGTGGTGCCCGCTTCCAGCCAGATCTCCGTAAACGGCCAGACGTATCGACTTCACAACCTGACGGCGAGCGGCGAATACAACAACGTGGCGCTTTCCTACAGCATCTCGAACCTCTTCGCCACGCAGAGCACCGCGATCACGGGCACCGGTCGACTCACGTTCAACAGTGCCGGCACCCTGATCCTGACCGCATCCAACACGTATACGGGCTCCACGACCATCTCGGCCGGCACGCTGCAGGTGGGCATGAGCGGCACCACGGGCGTGCTCGGACCGGGAACGGTGACGAACAATGCCACGCTCGCGTTCAGCCGCTCCGACGCGGTCACCTTCGCCGACGCGATCATCGGCTCAGGGAGCCTGGTCCAGCGCGGGAGCGGCGTCCTCACGCTCACCGCCACCAACACGTACGCCGGCACGACGACGATCTCGTCGGGCACGCTGCAAGTCGGCGACGGGGGCACGGTCGGCACGCTTGGCTCCGGCACTGTCGTCAACAACGCCGCACTCGTCTTC
>CAIKWU010000230.1 GCA_903831155.1 uncultured Planctomycetaceae bacterium
CGCTCCACCCCCTTGGTGGGGATTGCGCTCAGCCCTTGGCCACGAGAAAGCCGTCTTTGTCGATGTCGAACGCGTCGGCGAGGAGCACCGCGGTGGGTTCGTTCGCCACGGGCCGGGCAGTGGCCGTGGCGGCGCAGGCCACGGTGCCCTGGGCGTCGTCGGCGATGCCCACCCCGGCCAGCGAGCCGCGCCGAGCGACCGACCGCGTGACGGCATCCGGCCACACTGCGACGCCATTCACCACGCGGCCCACAGTCTCGGGCCGGTGAACCGCCTCATGGTCCCAGGTCAGCCGGCTCGGTGGTGTGTTCATCGCCACGAGCCCGCCGACCTCCGCCGGTGCGTAGGCGACGACGGGCTCCACGCCGTGCGCTTCGCGAAATCGCTCGATCGCCTCACGGGCATGCGGCAGGTCGTCCCACCCGCCGATCGGCATCACCACGGCTACGAGATGCGCGGCCAGATCGCCCGGCGACGGCTCGCGAGCCGCTGCGCGCACCTGCTCCACCCGCGCGAGCCAGATGGTCGCCCGGTCGCGATGGATCGTGGTGAGGATCGCGGCCGCATCGGTCGTCGCGTCGAGGATCGTGGACCGAATGCCGAGCAGCCGGCCGCCGTGGAGCCCGAGCGAATCGTGCAGCGGATCGCCCGGAGCGAGCGAGGCCACGAGCCGATCGTTGCGGCGGACGAGGCAGCAGCCGTCGAAGGCCTCGGCCGTGGCGGCATGAGGATCGAGTCGCTGTCCGACGGCCCGGGCCGCGGTCTCCTGGAGGGCGAGTCGGGCCACGTCGGGGTGCGTGCCGGCGGGCAGGGCGGGGCCGAAGGTGACCGTGATCGTCCGCCGCCAGCGCCGCGGCCACTTCGTGAAGAAGCGGCCCTCGGAGAACGACAGCGTGCTGCCCCAGAGGCCGTCGATCGAGGCCGGCACGATGGGCGACTCGACCCGTTCCAGCAGCCATTCCAGGCCGCGTTTGAAGCCGAGCACCTGGCCCGTGCGTGAGATCCCCCCTTCGCAGAAGATGCCCACGGCATCCCCGTCGGCGAGGCCCGACTGGATCGTCTTGAGCGCCGCGCCGATCGACTTCGGCCGTGGGTCGAAGAGGATGAAACGCCACTGGTCGGCGAGCATCCGCAGGAACCGGCCCCGGATGTTCGGTCCGTAGACCACCATGCGAAGCGGCCGCGGGCAGGCCAGCGGCAGCAGGAAGCCGTCGAGCCACGAGAGGTGGTTGCCAACCACGACCACGGGCCCCGCCTGCGGGATGTGCTCGATCCCACGGACGCGGAACCGCCAGCCGGCGTGGACGAGCGCCGCCACGAAGAGCCGCAGCGTCGCCCGCGGCGCGCACCACACCGCAGCGGCCATGGCGACGAGCGACATTCCGCTGAAGATCGCGAAGATCGCCCGCGCGGAGAGGAGCGGGATGCGATCGGGACCCACCGGCGCCCGCAGGCCGCCGTAGGCGAGCGACGCGAGGAACATCCCGCTGAAGAGGAGCAGGTTGGTGGCCGCGAGCACGCCGCCAAGCCGGTCGGATGGGCTCTTCTCCTGCAGATAGGTTTCCAGCGGCACGTCGAACATCCCGGCCCCGAAGCCGAGGACCACGAGCCAGGCGAGCGGCACCCACGCCGCGGCGCCACCGGCATCGAGGAACCGGCCGCCGGTGAGCGCCAGTGCCAGGAACGCGACCGCCATGATCAGCCCACCGAGCGGCACGAAGCCGAGTTCCACCCGCGGGTCGGCGGCGGCGGGCCGGGCTGCGAGTTTTCCGGTCACGACACTGCCCGCCCCGATGCCCGCGACGAGGGCGACCAGCAGCGGCACGACCTGGGCCTGCGACGTGGCTCCCGCCTCCGTGGCGAACTGATCGACGTTCGCCTGGGCGACGGCGCCGATCGCCCAGAAAAAGACGATCCCGGCGACGGCCGCCGCGAGCTGGGGCTGGCGGAAGAGCAGGCCGAGGTCCGTCCAGGTGCGGGTCAGGGCGTTCCAGGCCGGCGGGGCGTGCGGCGCCGCCACGGCGAGGCCGGGCATGAAGCCTGCCGCCACGAGGCCTGCCAAGGCCGTGCCGCCAAGCAGGATGGCGGTCGGTACGGCCCGCATCCAAGCCGAAACCTCCTCGCCGAGGGGTGTGGCGTCGGCCACCCAGTTGCCGGCCGCGGTGCCCGCGAGCACCGCGACAAGCGACACCAGCGCGAACACGCCGTTGGCGGCCGAGAGCCCCGCCGGCCGCACCACCTCCGGGATCGCCCCCACGACCGACGGAGTCATCAGGGCGGCTTGCGTGCCGATTGCGATCACAGTGCCGAGGAGCATCCAGAGGCCCGAGGGCAGCCCGAGCCACGTCGCCGAGTCGCCGATGCCGAAGGCGATCACGGCCACTGCCGCCACCGCGATGAGGACCTCGGCCGCCTTGCACCAGCGGATCACGGTCGCCTTCGAGTGGCGGTCGGCCAAAGAGCCGGCGAGCCACGAGAAGAGCACGTAGGGCAGCGACAGTCCCACGAGTCCGATCGTGAGCACGAGCGAGACCTCGCCCTGGTCGACGAGCCGCTTGCCGAGCCCGATGGCCAGCCACTTCAAAGCGTGGTCGTTGACGAGCGTGAGGCCGCGGACGGCGAGCAGCGGGGCGAAGCCGCGCGGCTCGCCGGCCGAAGGGGCCGCGTTGTCCAAGGTGTCGCCTCCGATCGCCGGATCGCGGGCCCCTGCCTGGGACGGACTGCCGTCGCCCGGCAACCGCCGCTTGCCCAGCTTCACCGGGAAAATGTCAGAGTTTGCGGGCAGTTTGCAAGGGCAGCCAGATCGAACGTATCCTCCTTGAGGGCCGTATGAAGCGATGTCGGGCGACGGAGTGGCCCCCGTCTCGACAGGTCACGGTCCCCAGGAACGAATCCCATGAACATCCTCGTGCGGCGTCCGTCCGCCCTGCTCATCCCGGCCATCGTGCTGTTTGCGTGCGGTGCGGTCGAGGCACAGGTCGTCTATTACGGCGCCTACCGGCCGGTGGTCGCGGCTGCTCCCGTCTATGCCGCGCCGGCCTATGCCGCGCCGGCGTACGTGGCCAACTACACGCCTGCCGGCAACTACGCGGCCGTGACCGCGTTTTCGCCGCCAGTCGTCGCCGCGCCGTCCGCGGTCGCGGTCACTTCGGCCTACGCCCCTGTGTATACGGCCGGTTACGCCCCTGCCTACACGGCCGGATACGCGCCGGTTGCGGTCACGTCCTACTACGCCCCGACGACGGTCTACTCGCCTCCGGTCGCCGAAGTCGTGGCCACGCCGGTCACCGCGTACTACGCCCCCGCCGCGGTCGCGGTGCCCCTCTATCGCCGCGGGCCCTTCGGCGGCCTGCGTCCGGTCCGCTCGGCCTACTACATCCCCTACTGAACGGCGCGCATCCTGAGCGTCTCGGCCGTTTCTTGACCCTCCCCCGGGGCCACCTATAGTACGGGCGTCGTGGAGGAGCCGAGGCGACCTCGCCGGCCAGTTGCGGCGAAAGGGGCAGGATGTCGCGGACGGTCAACATCATCGGAGCCGGACCCGGCGGCCTTGCCGCCGCCATGCTCCTGGCTCAGTCGGGCGTCCGAGTGCGTGTGCTCGAGCGTCTCGCCGTGCCCGGTGGCCGGACGAGCACCATCTCCACGCCCGAGGGCTTCCGGTTCGATCTCGGCCCCACCTTCTTCCTCTACCCGCGGGTCCTCGATGAGATCTTCGAGATCTGCGGCCGCGACCTCCGGCAGGAGGTCGAGATGGTCCGGCTCGACCCGCAGTATCGCCTGATCTTCGGCAGCGGCGGCGAACTCTCCTGCACGCCCGACATCGCGCGGATGGAAGCCGAAGTGGCCCGGATCTCCCCGGCCGACCGCGGTGCGTTCACGCGGTTCATGGACAGCACGCGGTCGAAGTTCGAG
>CAIKWU010000231.1 GCA_903831155.1 uncultured Planctomycetaceae bacterium
CCCACGACGCGAAGCTGCCAGATCGAGTCGTTCCCCACTTTCCGGGTGAGGTCGAGCGTGTTGGCGTCGCTTGTCCACGCCAGGTTGGGGTCGACCCTCTCGACAGGGTCGAACTTGTTCGCGGCGTCGGACGGCGTGTCCTTGTCGACGACGCGGGCGTCCCACGGGTGGTAGAGCACCACGGCGAGCTTGTTGGGCCAGGCCACGGTCTCGGTGATCACCATCTCGGGCCGCTCGGCGCCGAACACATACGTGTTCTCGTCCGACGTCCAGCCATCGGCCGGGTTCGTGTCGTAGCGGAAGCGGGTCATCGTGGAGTCGGCGTCGCGGAAGTCGACGACGTTGGCCACCCACTGGGCGGTCTCGCGGCTCGCGGGCTGACCGAGAGCCCAAAGCAGCGTGTAGAGGTGGCGGCAGTATCGCTCCTCGATCGCGGGCTCGAGCGACGTGGCCACGACCGGATGGGCGAGGGGGCGGTTGAGGTCGAAGCGGAGCCCCGCGACCACGTCGGGCGAGAACAGGTCGTAGACGCGGGCGGAGTTCGGCGTGCCCGCACTCGGGGCGGGAGAGGTGGGATTTGGCAACGCCCGCATCGCGTCCCGGATTCGGACCATCGCCGTGCCCGAAATCACCGGCGTGTCCCAGGAGTCGGTGGTGACCGTCATCCGCGACCGCTGGGCGAAGTCGTCGAGGAGGGTGGCCAGCCGCGGCGGAAGCGTGGAGGCGTCGGCGTCGAACTGGCGGAGGATCCGCTCGAACTCCGCCGGCGTGAACACGTTGTCCACGGGCGAGGCGGTTCCCGACCGCCGCAGCTGCTGCGGGCGGGCCGCATCGACGTCGAGCCGCAGCTGGTAGGGCGTCTCCAGCATGTCGTTCGCCGCCCGGTTCGGCGTGTAGAACGTGAGCGTGGGGGATCCAGTCGTCGCATCCTGGAGAAACACCTTCATCCGGGCGTTGAGGTCGATGGGCGACACCCCGATCACGCGGCTCGAGCCGCTTGTGGTGACCGTTCCGCCGATCGAGCACTGGAGGAGCGGGTCGACGACGGCGCCGGGCTTGCCCGGCACCCAGCGGTTGGATCCCGAGGTGGTGTCGGCTGGGCCGTAGCGGCCGTCGATGCCCGTGCCGATCTGCGGCGATGGCCGCCGCTGGTTCTGCGTGGCGCCCGTCTGCTGCGTTGTGGTTCCGCTCTCGCAGAGATTCTGCCAGCGGCCCGGGAAGCCAGGCAGCCCAGCGGCCTGCGAACCGCTGAAGAAGAGCCGCGACGCCCCGACTTCGGCGGGGCCGGCGCCGAGCCCGACCGGCACCGTGCCTATCGATGTGGTGATGAAGGTGGCGGGCCAGTCGGCGGAGTTCTGCGAGAGCGACGTCGGCGAGCCATGGGCATTGACGTTCACCCGGCCGTCGAGGTCGATGATGTGGAACGAGAAGTCGTACTGCAGCACGCCGCCGAGCGGCGAGGGACGATCGGGGCAGATGCCGTTGGGCGAGTGACCGGTCGCCGCCGTTCCCGAGATCCAGATGCCGTCGGCCACGCCATCGTTGTCGTTGTCACAGACGGCGGGCTGAGCGGCCGTGCCGCTGAACGACGGCCTCGGCACCTGCCTGACCTTCGAGGCGTCGAGATCGACCTGCGCGAGCCACGGGTTCTCCGTGTCGAAGGCGTCCCAGGGCTCGTTCTGGTCGTCGGGGTTCTCGGGCATGAACTCGCGGCCGTTGACGAGCACCTCGCACTCCCTCCTGGGCAGGAGCGGCGAACGGCCGGTGGGCAGGTTGGCCAGGTAGACGGTGTAGCGGCCCGACTGCTCGACCGCCCTGAGGATCCGGTAGCTCGCGAGATCGCCGTCGTCGGCCTTCGGTCGGAACGTGAGCACGCGGCCGTTGAGGTCGCAGGGATGCGGCGTGATGGCCGCGCCGGACGAGTCCTTGAGATACCGGAGTTCCGCCTCCAGGATCGCCGGCTTTCCCTGGAGCGGGCCTGCCTGCGTGAGGTTTACGACGGTGCCGGCCGTGGCCGTGCCGGTGATCACGTTGGGGCCGTACTTGTCCTGGAGCAGGCTGTGGTGCTGCAGGTGCTGGGGCAGGACGGACTGGTCCTTGCGGCCGCGGAGCGCGACGAGCAGGGCCTCGTCGAGGATCGCGTCCGCCTGGGCGGCGGTGGTGGCCGACGAGGCGGCCACGTCGGCGAAGGCGCGGGCCGTGGTCCGGGTGCGGGTGGCCGTGATCAGCAGCAGCGTGCCGATCATGATGAAGAACGTGAGCGCGGTCAGGGAGATCAGCAGGATCGCCCCGCGGCGGTCGTCTCGATGAGTGGTGAAGGAAGACATGGCGTGGGTTCCGTGGGCTGCCGGCCCCTGCGCCGGCAGCCGCTGGATGATTCGGTCGTGGCTGGTCAGTCGAGCGTCACCGTGTATTGGTCCACCCGGACGAGGTTCTCGAATCCGATCACGGTCAGCGTCGTGCCATTCAGGTAGTTCGTCTGGGAGGCGGCATCGCCGAGCCCGTCGAGGTCGAGGGCCACGTAGGCGAGATCCGCCGCGTCCGTCCACGATGACATCACCCGCACCCACTTCGGCATGGCCGGCCCGGCGGTCGGTACGGCGATCACGTAGCCGCATCCCGGCATGAACTGCTTGCGGGCGGCGACCGCCGCGGCGGGCGAAGGGTCGGTCACCGTGCCGGAGGTGGTGACGGTGGCGACCGACGTGATGCGGAACAGCGATCCGCTCTGCCGGGCGAGGGCGAGCGTGGCCGTCTCGTCGACCTCCTTGCGGAACACGGCGACGCTGAGCGTGGCCTCGGCACCGGCCACCGCGGTGCCCGAGGTGGCGGCGAGCATGGCCCCCCAGCACACGCCCGATCGCGACAGTCGGTTGCCCGTCGCCAGGGTCCCCGTCGTGACGAAGGCATTGACGGGCGTATCGGTGGCCGTCGATGGCAGGAAACTCAGGTCGTCCTCGAGCGAGAAGCCACGGACGTCGTCGATGCGGTCGAGCAGCACCGCATTCGCCTGGGTGATCGCACTGCTGGCCGCCATCTTGTTCTTCCCGCGGCGCCTCTTCGGGCTGACGATGTCGGGCACGATGTTCTCGAGGCCGCGGCCGAAGGCGCAGGCCGTGGTGGACGACACGAACAGGTCGGATGCGACCAATCCGCGGGCTACGCACTCCGTGTAGGCGTTCGCGGCGGCGCCGCCCGCCCGGTCCTCGACGGTGGCCTGGGCGAGCCGGGAGCCGGCGGCCGGGAGCACCGACGCGAGGCTCGCAAGCCCAACAACGAGAATGCCGCAGGCGACGAGCACCTCCAGCAGGGTGATGCCGGCACGGCCGCAGGAAGGGGAGAAGGGATGGCGGTTCATGGCTGCCTCACTTGCCCCCGATCGTGCCGGCGCGGGCCTTCGCCCGGGACGCCCGGAGGGCGGCCGCATCGACGCCGATCTGCGCAACGTTGAACGCCACGGAGACGCGGCCGGTCTGTGGGTGCACGACCACCCACATCGCCTTCGAGTTGCCGAGGGGCTGGTTGGGGTTGTCGGTCATCCAATCGCGGGAGTTGACCAGCAGGTAGATCGGCTCCGCCGGCCTGATCGGCTGGACGGCACGCACGCTGGGCGAGTCCGTCGCTCGCTGCATCAGGGCATCGATGCGGCCGACCGAGTCGAAACAGCACGCGATCGAGCCCTTGCTGGCGAGGCCGGCCCAGCTGGTGGCGTAGTTTGCCCCACCCCAGATCTCCGTCGCTTCCTCGCCGACCCCGCTGTACCGCAGATCGAGCGCGGCTGCCTTGGGAAAGGTCATCGCCGAGTCGCCCTTCGCGGGATAGCAGGTCGCGACGAACTCCAGCGGGCCTGCAGCCGGCGGCTCCGGCCAGATCGTGTTCGCCGCCGTCTGACCGTTCACGCCGCGAAACGCGATCGTGCCCGTGCACGACGTGGCCCCGCCCGCCGCGGCAGGGCAGGCGAGCGACAGCCAGGCCGAGGGCGGCTGGAGAACGCTCGTGGAACCGGTGGTGACGCCGCCGAACCTGATCCGGAAGGCGTGCTGGAGCTCGTCGGCGTCGGCATTCACCGGGGTGAGCGACACTGTCGCCGAGGTTGCCGATTGAGGCGTGGGCGGGCCGGCCGTGCCGGTGATCAGCGGCGGCACGCTCGCGTTGGCGACCGCGATCGAGGCGATGTCGGTGGCGGCGGTGCCCGACTCCAGGATGATCGCCGAGCCGACGGGATTTCCGAGGGCCCGGGACTGGGTGGCCATGAGGGCGGAGGCCAGCACCTGAGTCGCCTGCCGGATCTGGCCGTCGGCGCCGGGCTTGGCCCCCGACACGATGAGGCCGAAGAGCACGGCCAGGATCGAGGCGACGACCAGCAGCTCCACCAGCGTGAACCCGGTGCGGCGGTTCATTTTCGCACCTCGACGTCGAGGTTCGTGAGGTTGTCCGAGGCGGTGGAGTTGAGCGGGGCGGCCATCGTCTGCGTGGGAAATGCTGCGGGGTTGCCGCAGTCGCCGCCCTGGGGGGAGGCTCCGACGGTCAACGTTTCCACCTCGTCGGCGCGATTGAAGCCGTATTCGCCGTCGGGCCCCGCCGAGTAAATCAGGGGCCGCATGCCGAGCGTCGGCGAAGGGCGGGCCGACTTGAATCCCTCGAGTTGCCGAGAGCCAGTGAAGAAGGCCGCACCCGAACCGCCGGGCAACTGCAGGCCGGCCGGCCAGAGGATGAAGCCGATCGGGTTGCCCCAGGCGTCCCAGAACTCGAACAGACCGTCGTCATCCTTGTCGCCGCGTTCGGCGGTTCGCAGCTCGCCGCAGTCGAGGCAGTCGGCGATCCCGCCTTGCATCACGATCATGAACAGGCACTCCGCGCCCGCATACTGCTGCGGGGCATTTGAGCGCTGTTGGTTGGCGAGCGACTGCCAGACGGCCGAGTAGGTTCGCTGCGACGACGTGATCGGCAGCTTCGCGGTGCCTGACGAGGTGAGCGGCACGGTGCCGCTCGCCAGCGCCGCCACGTCGCTCCACCGATCGGGGAGGTCGCCGGTGACCAGATTGCGGCGGATGTACCAGCTTCGATACGCCGCCTTTGTCCAGCCTGCCGGGTAGTTGGGCAGGCCGTCACCATCGGAGTCGGCCGGCGGCGGCACGACCCGCGCTGCATAGGTCGCCATCTGCTGCTGGATGATCGCGTCGAGCTTCGAGATCAGGAGCCGCGTGGACTGCTTCTTCTGGCTCGCCCGCGCCCCCGACACGGCGGCGCTCACGAGACCCAGCAGCACCACCATGATCGACATCACCACCAGGAGTTCGACCAGGCTGAACCCGCCGCGGACCGGCACGGCCCCCGCCGCCTCGCGGCGGGGCTCGACCGGCCCGGGATGGCGGGGATGCCCGATCACGAGAGGTCCTCGATCAGCTTGATGAGCGGCAGGAAGAGGGCGATCACGATGAAGCCCACCGCACCGCCGAGGAAGATGATGAGCAGCGGCTCCATGAGGCTCGTGAGGCTCTCCGTGAGCACCGCCACCTCCTCGTCGTAGGTGTCGGCCACCTTGTAGAGCATCGTGTCGAGCTCGCCCGACTCCTCGCCCACGTCCACCATGTTCACCACGAGGTCGTCCACGACCGGCTTCTTGTAGCGGAGCAGGTACATCAGGGCCCCGCCGCCCGGCACGAAGAACGTCCAGAACAGCAGGGCGGCCACGTTGAACGGCGGCACCGAGTAGGTCTTGAGTGGCTTCGCGATCGCTTCGCCGTCGCGGATCGAGTCGGACACCTTGGAGAAGAGCCGCTCGAACATCATGTTGCCCGAGGTCTCCTTCGTGATGTTGAGGGCCTCGAGGATCGGCACGCCGCTGGCCAGCAGCGTGCCGAGCGTGCGGGCGGAGCGGGAGAGGATGTTCTTCTCCACGAGCTGCCCGAAGATCGGCATCTTGAGCGTGAACAGGTCCCAGCCGAAGCGGCCGTAGGGGATCAGCTTGATCCCCTTGATGACGAGATTGATGCCGAAGGGGATCGCGGGGATCAGGTACCAGTAGTTCGCCACCCAGGTGGAGATGTCGATCAGCACCTGGGTCATCGCGGGGAGTTCGCTGCCGAAGTCGTCGAAGATCTTTTTGAACTGCGGCACGATCTTCAGCATGATGAAGGTGAGGATGCCGACCGCGACGGCCACCACCACCACCGGATAGACGAGCGCCCCCTTCACCTTGCGCCGCAGCGATTCGGCCCGCTCCATGAACTCCGCAAGGCGGCGGAGGATCACCTCGAGCGCACCGCCGGCCTCGCCGGCCCGGATCATGTTGCAGTAGAGGCGGTCGAACGCCTTGGGGCTCTTCGCCATCGCCTCGGAGAGCGTGGAGCCGCCCTCGATCTCGTCGCAGACGTCGAGCAGCGAGTTCTTCAGGCGGCCCGGCTTCTGCATCTCGGCGAGGAGCTTGAGGCTGCGGAGAATGGGCAGGCCGGCGTCCTGGAGGATGGAGAGCTGCCGGGTGAAGAGCGTGAGCTCCTTTCCCTTGACGCCGCCGATCGCGAACGTGCGGCCCGGCTTCTTGCCGCCGCCGGCGCCCGCCTTGCCGGCCTTGGCCTTGGTCGCCTTGAGCTTGGTGACCATGTAGCCCATCGACCGGATCGTGGCCTGGGCCTCGGCCTCGGTCGCCGCGTCGACCGTGTCGCGGATTTCCTTGCCGGTGGCGGCGTCGATGGCTTCGAACAGGAACGTGGGCATGAGATCAGGCGTCCAGGATGGTTTCGCGGATCACTTCGTCGGCGGTCGTCAGCCCGGTAAAAATCCCCTCCATGCCGGACTCGCGGAGGGTGATCATGCCGTTGCGGCGGGCGGCCTCGCGGAGCTCCTCCGTGGAGGCGTTCCGCATGATCATGTCGCGCATCTCGTCGTTCATGATCAGGAGCTCGTAGATCCCGAGCCGGCCCTTGTAGCCGGTGCGGTTGCACTTCTCGCAGCCCTTGCCGCGGTAGAAGGACTTCCCCACGAGCTGCTCACTCGTCATCTCGAGGTCCGCCAGCACCTCGGCCCCCGGCACGATCTCCTCGCGGCAGCCCGAGCAGATCCGCCGCACGAGCCGCTGGGCGAGGATCGCCTCGACGGTGGCGGTGATCAGGAACGGCGGCACGCCCATGTCGCGGAGGCGGGTGACCGTGGAGGGGGCGTCGTTGGTGTGGAGCGTGGAGAACACCATGTGCCCGGTGAGCGAGGCCTGCACCGCGATCTCGGCCGTCTCCACGTCGCGGATCTCGCCCACCAGGATCCGGTCGGGATCCTGGCGGAGGATGGCCCGCAGGCAGGCCGCGAAGGTGTTGCCGATCTCGGCGTCGATCGGCACCTGCACGATCCCGTCGATGTCGTACTCCACCGGGTCCTCGGTGGTGATCAGCTTGTCCTCGATGTCGTTGAGCTCGCTGAGGGCCGAGTAGAGGGTGGTGGTCTTGCCCGAGCCCGTCGGGCCGGTGACGAGCACGATGCCGTTGGGCCGCTTGATCACCTCGCGGAACGTGCGGAGCATGGTCTGCTCCATGCCGACCTTCTCGAGGTTCAGCGAGACGACGCCGCGGTCGAGCACCCGCATGACCACGCTCTCGCCGAAGAGCGTGGGCAGCACGCTCACGCGAAGGTCCACCGGGTGCCCGCCGACCGTGAGCTCGATGCGGCCGTCCTGCGGGAGCCGCCGCTCGGCGATGTCGAGGTTCGCCATCACCTTGATGCGGGTGGTGATCGCGAAGGCGAGATGCTTCGGTGGCGGCACCATCTCCTGGAGCACGCCGTCGGCCTTGAGGCGGATCCGGAACTCCGATTCGAACGGCTCGAAGTGGATGTCGCTGGCGCCGTCGCGGATGGCCAGGAGGAGCACCATGTTGAGCAGTTTGCGGACCGGGGCGCTCTCGGCCAGGGCCTCGACGCTCGTCAGGTCGGTCACGCCCTCCTTGCCGGCGGCGGCCGCCGCCGCCGCGAGCTCGTCGTCGGCCTCGAGATCCTCGACAAGCGACTCCACGCTCTCGCTGTCGCCCGAGTAGAGCTTCTCGATCGTCTTGGCGACCTCGGCCTCGGTGGCCACGCAGATCTGGATGTCGTAGCCGAGCAGCGTGCGGAGCTCGTCGGCCACCTGGATCCGCTGCGGCTCGGCCGACGCCACCGTGAGGCGGTTGCCGGCGATCTCGAGGGGCACGACCCGGTACAGCTGCGCCATCGGCTCGCTGATCAGGTGCACCACGTCGGAAGAGATCTGCCGGTCGTAGAGCGTCACGAACGTGGTGCCCCACTGCTCAGCGAGCGCCTCGCCGAGCTGCTCGTCGGTGTAGAAGCCGAGCGCCACGCCGATGCGGCCGAGCAGTTCGCCGCTCCGCGACGCCTGCTCCTCGAGCATGGTCGCGAGCTGCGTCTCGTCGATCAGGCCGAGGTCGATGAGGATCTGTCCGATGCGCTTGAGAGCCATGGGGGTGGTCCGTGTCCTACTTCTCGAGATCCTTGGAGGCCCTGCGGGCGACGGTCTCTTCGTCGTCGAAGATGCCCTGCTTGGCGTTGGTGATCCGCTTGGCCAGCTCGTCGAGGTTCTGCGCCTTGGCGAGCACGTCCTCCTCGGTCACCTTCCGCTCGTTCCAGAGGCGGAAGAGATCGTCGTCGAGCAGCTTCATGCCGAGCTTGGCACCCGTCTGGATGGCCGAGTTGATGCGGAAGGTCTTGTTCTCGCGGATCAGGTTGCCGATGGCCGGCGTGACCACGAGCACCTCGTAGGCGGCGCAGCGGCCCCCGCCGATCTTCGGCAGCAGCGCCTGCGACACCACGCCG
>CAIKWU010000232.1 GCA_903831155.1 uncultured Planctomycetaceae bacterium
AGCCCCTCGCTGACTTCAGGCCCGCCAAGCAAACCGAGGCAGGATGCCGGTGGTGTGGGGCCTGCAGTGGCCGCCTGGATGGCGGCCCCACGTCAGCGGGCGGAGGCCCGCCAAGCAAACCGAGGCAGGATGCCGGTGGTGTGGGGCCTGCAGTGGCCGCCTGAATGGCGGCCCCACGTCAGCGGGCGGAGGCCCGCCAAGCAAACCGAGGCAGGATGCCGAGGGTTTGCGTGTACTCAGTCCCAGTACCAAACGTCGGCCGGCAGGTCCTTCGCGGCGGTGCGGGCCGCCTGCACCCTGCCGTCCTCGTCGGAGAGAAGATTCGGTGCCTGCACGGCCTTCCGCGGCTGGATCACCACCCCGCCGCCGATCGGCGTCAGCAGCCGGTTGCCCCGCCAGACGGCGTGGATCGCGGTCTCGGCGCGGCTGGGCGGAGTGAGCCGCTCGACCTCGCAGCACGCTTCGTCGCGGAGCTTCTCGGCGCCCCAGCCGGCCTTGCCGTAGGCGTCGTGCTCCTGGAGATACGCGGCGGTCACGACGAGGTCGATCATGTTGCGGAGCTGGGCGTAGACGGGGTTCCGCGCCGCGATCTCGGCATATTTCTCGGTGAAGGCCTCCGTGAAGGTGCGGCTCGCCTGGTCGGATCGGGCGGCCGTCAGGCGGCTGCCGTCCGGCTTGACCACCTCGTCGGCACCGCAGAGCTTCACGCCCCGGCCCACCAGTTCGATCGCGAGATCGTCCTCCGACACCCGCACGCACTCGTAGTCGGGGACAAAGTACCACCGCTGCAGCGCGTTGGCCGCGACCGCGCCGGCAGTCGCGAGTTCGACCCACACCGGCATCTTCACCGGCGGCTTCTCGAGTCCGATGCCGATCAGCTTCATGCGGTAGTCGGCCTCGACGAGCACCTGGGCGAAGTGACTGCCGGCGGGAACGCCCTGCACCGTGATGGTCTGCGGGCCGAGGGCCTCCCGCATGCCGGCCACGATCCGGTCGGCGCCCCCCTGCGGATTCACCTTCCCGGTCGTGCGGAGGAACTCCTGCATCTTGGCGAGGCCCTCCTTCGTCGGGTCGATCGAGCAGCCGACGAGCCGGTCCTGCGGCTGGCCGGGTGCAAAGGTCCGCAGCGCCGTCGCGAGGTCCTCGAGGAGCAGGATCGGGCTTCCCGTTTCGGCGCCGACCACGCGGCCCGTCGCGTCGCTGACCCACGGTTCCGCCGGGCCGGCGATCACGATCTCGCCGGGCGTGTCTCCGTCGGCGGGATAGACGAACACGTACTGGATGCGGGTGAGCCCCGCCAGTTTCGCGACCTCGTCCGGCAGGGTGCCGTCAGCGGCGTGGCGGGCGACGGCGGCCTCGAGCCTCGAGAGCGCGACCTTGCGAAGGGCGACCTTCTTTTGCAGGTCGCCGGGCAGGGCGTCGATCGCGGCCTTGCGGTGTTCGGCGGAGAGGCCGTCGTCCTGAACGAATCGCGTGCGGAGCACGCCCTGAGGGTCGATGGCCACGCCGGCGGCGCCGTTGTTCTGAGCGAGTGCCAGCGGACCGCTGGCCGCCACGCCCACCAGGGCGATGAGCAGCAGTCGGTGGCGGACGCGGAAGCGAAGGTGAAGCGTGTGCATCGTGATCACCCGGGGCGGAAAGTCTGCAGGGAACCCTCGAACCGCCGGAGGGTAGTGCCGCGGCGGAATGGGGGCAATGCGAGGTTCTGCCGCGTTTCCGGCGGGCCGGACCGCTCAGCCGACCCCGGCGGGGGCCCGGCCCGCCGGGCCGCGTCGGGACGGCTCCTCCCGGCGGCCCCCGACCGACGCCGGCGCCCGCACGCAACCGGGGCCGAGCAGCGTCACGAGGTCACGGTGGAGCTCCGGCCCCCAGGCCACCTTCTGGCCATCCGCCTCCAACAGGGCCCGCGATCCGTCGGCGAGGTCGATCACGAGGCGCAGGGGCACCCGCCCCGGGTGGCGGCGGACCACCTCGGCGAGCCGATCGAGGGTGGCCGAGTCGTGCGGCCCCTCCTCGATTCTCACCGTCACTCCCCGGGGCTGCAGCTTCCACGCCTCGGCGATCGGCACGATCTCGTTGACGATCAGGTTCGTCTCCTCGCTGCCCGCGCGGCGGTCGATCGATCCGGCCACGACCACCACCGCGTCGGGCTGGAGATGGTCGCCGAGCCGGGCGTAGTCCTCCGGCCAGCAGATGCTGCGGACGAGGCCGTTCATGTCCTCGAGATCGAACATGCCGTAGCGGGTGTGCGTCGACCCGGGCCGGGCCTGCTTCGTGTTCGAAAGCTTGAGCGCCGCCACGAGCCCGCCGATCACGACCGAGTCCTTCGCCTTGGTGCCGCCGAGGTCGCCGGTGCCGTGCGTGCAGATCGCCTCGATCAGGCCCTGGAACTCCGCCAGCGGATGGCTGTGAATGTAGTAGCCGAGCACCTCCTTCTCGTTCGACCGCATCTCGAGGTCCGAGAGGGCAGGCACGTCGGGCAGCCCGGCCGGTGCTGCGGCGGCAGCCGCCGGCTGCGGCTCGTCGAAGGCGGCGAACAGGTTCTTCTGGCCGCTCCGGCGGTCAGCGAGCTGCGCGGCGCCCGCCGCCATCGCCTTCTCGACCCCGGCGAGCAGCGCGCCGCGGTGACCGCCGAGCGAGTCGAGGGCACCGGCCTTGGCGAGGTTTTCGATCGCCGTCTTGTTGACGACCGATGAATCGAGCCGGCCGCAGAAGTCGTGGAGATCGCGGAACTCCCCGCGCTTCTGCCGCTCCTCGGCGATCGCCTCCGAGGCCTGCTGGCCGCAGCCCTTCACGGCGGCGAGGCCGAACAGGATCCTCCCGTCGGCCACGCTGAAATCGGGAGCCGAGGCGTTGACGTCGGGCGGGGCGACCTCGATGCCCATCCGCCGGCAGTCCTCGATGTGCTCGACGAGCGAATCCTTCTTCTTGAAGTTGCGGCCGGTGATGTCGCCCGAGAGCAGCGCGGCCATGAACTCCGTGGGGAAGTGCGTCTTGAGGTAGGCCGTCTGGAAGGCGAGCAGGGCGTAGGCCGTGGAGTGGCTCTTGTTGAAGCCGTAGCCGGCGAACTTCTCGATGAGCGCGAAGACCTCCTCCGCCTGCTGCTTCGTGATGCCCTGCTTCTGGGCCCCCGACACGAACTGCTCGCGGAAGGCGGCGATGGTCTCGAGCTTCTTCTTGCTGATCGCCTTGATGCAGGTGTAGGCGGACGAGAGCTCGATGCCCCCGAGCCGCTCCAGGATCCGCATCACCTGCTCCTGGTACACCATCACCCCGTGCGTCTCCTCCAGCACGTCCTTCATGACGGGATGGAGGAACTCGGCCCGCTTGCGGCCGTGCTTCACGTTCACGTACTCGTCCACCATGCCGCCCTCGAGCGGGCCCGGACGGTAGAGGGCGTTGACGGC
>CAIKWU010000233.1 GCA_903831155.1 uncultured Planctomycetaceae bacterium
CCGCGTCTTCCGTCGTGAGTCGGGGTATCCTGCCGCCATGGTCTGGGACCACGTCTACGATCCGCTCGGCTCGCGGGGGCTCTCCACGCTCGTGGCGGCGCTGCCACTGGTGACGCTGCTCGGCCTCCTCGCGTTCGCCGGCTGGTCTGGGCGGCGGGCGGCGGTCGCCGGACTCACGGTGGCCTTCGCGATCGCCGTGGGCGTGTGTGGCATGCCGATCGATGCCGCCGCCGCAGCCGCGGTGCACGGAGCCCTCTTCGGCCTGTTTCCGATCGGCTGGATCATCGTGACCGCGATGTTTCTCTATCGGCTGTGCGTCGAGGCCGGCGCCCTCGAGGTGATGAAGCGATCGGTCACGATGCTCTCGTCCGACCATCGCCTCCAGGCCCTGCTCGTCGCCTTCTCGTTCGGCGCCTTCCTGGAGGGCGCCGCGGGATTCGGGGCGCCCGTGGCGATCTCGGCTGCGCTGATGGTGGGCGCCGGCTTCCCGGCCCTGGAGGCGGCCTGCCTGGCGCTCGTGGCCAACACGGCGCCCGTGGCCTTCGGCGCCCTCGGCACGCCCATCGTCACGCTCGCACGGGTCACCGGCCTCGACGAGCGGGCGATCTCGGCGATGGCGGGCCACCAGCTGCCCCTGTTCTCGCTCGTGGTGCCGGCGTGGATGGTCTGCATGATGGCCGGCTGGCGGGGGCTGCTCGGCGTCTGGCCGGCGGTGCTCGTCTGCGGCGGCACGTTCGCCGCCGTGCAGTACGCGATGGCCACGTTCGTGGGGGCAGCCCTCGTGGATGTCGTCGGCGGCGTGGTGAGTCTCGTGTGCCTCGCCGCCTTCCTGCGGATCTGGAGGCCGCGGGCCGTCTGGCGGCACGGCGACGGCTGGTCGCTGCAGGCCGCCGGTGGAACGACGTCGGTCGATCCGCCCCGGCGCATCGCCTGGGCCTGGATGCCGTGGGCCTTCATGTCGCTGGCGGTGTTTCTCTGGGGCCTTCCCGGCGTGAAGGCCGTGCTCGAGGGGCGGGGCCAGGTGGCGATCCTGCCCCAGTTGGTGGTCGCGCCGGAGTTTGGTGTGCCGCTTCTGGACAACCGGGTCGCCAGGGTTCCGCCCGCCACCCGTGAGCCGCGCGAGATCGAGCGGGCCGTCTACCGGTTCAACTGGCTTTCCGCCGCCGGCACCGGGATCCTCGCCGCCGCGATGCTCTCGATTCCCTGGCTCGGCGTGGGCTGGCGGCGGGCCGGCCGCATCGCCCTGGAGACACTGCACAGCCTCGGGGAGTCGCTCGTCACGATCGCGGCCATGCTCGCGCTCGCCTTCGTGACCAGGTATTCAGGCACCGACGTCACGCTCGGCCTCGCGCTCACCGCCACCGGCGGAGCCTACGCCTTCTTCGCGCCGCTGCTCGGCTGGCTCGGCGTGGCCCTCACCGGCTCCGACACCTCGAGCAATGCGATGTTCGGCAGCCTCCAGCGGGTCACGGCCGAGCAGCTCGGCCTCGACCCGCTCCTGATCTGCACCGCCAACAGCACCGGTGGCGTGATGGGCAAGATGATCGACGCCCAGAGCATCGTGGTGTCGGCGACCGCGACGGGCACTCACCGCCGCGAGGGTGAGATCCTGCGGCGGGTGTTCCCACACTCGCTGGCGCTGGCCGCTCTCATGGGGCTGCTCGTGTGGCTGCAGGCGGGGCCGCTTGCGTGGATGGTTCCCGGGGCACGGTGACGATCCCGTCTGCGGCGGGTTCGAGGTCGAGGATGAGCGCGGCGACGGCCCAGGCGTCGGCCCGGGCACAGGTGTCGGCGCGCACGGTGACGCTGCGGGGAGGCCCGGGGATCGTGCGGGCCGTGCGGGGATCGACGAGCGTCCGCCCCGGGCCGACGCTCGCCGTCGCGAGGGCCGTTCCGGCCCGAAGTTCGCTCGAGCCCTCCCCGTCGCCCGTGCCACGCAGCCGCACCCGCCACGGCTGGTCCGCCGAGCGACTCCCCCAGGCCCGCACCTCGCCGCCGAGTTCGACGAGGTGGTTGATCGAGCCGAGTTCCACGAGCCGCTCGCCGATCCGGTCCACGGCGTATCCTGGCCCGATGCCACCGAGGTCGAGTTCGACGCCGTCGGCCTGCTTGCGAACGGCGGCGGCGTGGTCGTCGACCGGTCGTCGCACCTCGATGAGCTGCATGCCCACACGCCCGCGGACGTCGGCACGTCGGGCCGCTGAAGGCTCGTCGCCGGTGCGGAGCAGCCGCACGAGGGGGCCCGCGGTCACGTCGAAGGCACCGCCCGACTCGTCGTGCACCCGCCGGGCCACGTCGAGCACGTCGGCGAGGTGGTGCCCGATCTCGACCCACTCGCCGGCGGCAGCCCGGTTGAAGCCGGTGGCGTCGGAGTCGTCACGCCAGGTGCTCAATCCCCGGTCGAGCCGCGCGAGCAGCTGATCGATGTCGCGGTGCACCGCGCCGGCCGCCATGCCCGCAATCGGCTCCGCCAGGGTGACGCGGTAGGTCGTGCCCATGGCCGGACCCGCCAGGGTGATCGGCTCTGCGGCACGGGCGGCGGCAACGCAGGCGAGCGTCAGCAGAGGAACCAGCACCCGCTTCATCGGGGCCACCAGTGCACGGCGGCGGCGACGGCGAGGCAGGCGAACATCACGCCGTCGTGCCATCCGAGGCGGGCGGAGCGACCGGTGAGCCGCAGGTGATCGAGCAGTGCCCCGGTGGGGCAGGCGTGGCGGCAGTAGGCCATCGGCACGAACGCGCTGGCGAGCAGTCCCACGAGGAAGATCGCCAGCGCGGCCGCGCCCGCGACGGCCGGGAGATAGGCGTCGAAGGGCTCGAGGTCGACCAGCGCCAGCGGCAGGTGCAGCGCGGCCGACAGGATCGCCGCGGCGAGGAGGATCCACGGCAGCGCGGCGGCGACGGGCCGCAGCCACCGCGGCAGCGAGTGCCGAGGCTTCGCGATCCGGAGGATGAGCTGCTGCGCGGCGCCGTGGGCGCAGAGGTGGGAGCAGTAGACGTTGCGCCGCGTGGTCGCCGGCAGCACGACGGCAGCGACCGCAAGCGCGGCGAGCACCACCGCCCCGCGGGGCACTCCCGCCTGCGCCCAGCCCCAGAACTGGGCCTGCGAGAGCAGGGCCCCGGCCCCGAAGCCGAGATACGCAAGCACGACGACCGGCACCGCGAGCCTGCCGAACCATGTGCCCTTGAGCCGAGTGAAGGCCGTGACCACGCCCACGGCGATCACCGCGAGCGCTCCCCACTGCGGCGGCTCGACCCGCCCGAGCCACGTGGCGGTGGTGCGGGTGGCGTCCGTGAAGGGGCGTTCGGCCCGCGCCCGGGCCGCACGCACGATGCCCTCGGCGACGGCCTGGCTCGTCATGGTGGCGCCGCTCACCCCCTCGACGCCGGTGTCGTCGGGATCGATCCCCGCGACCTGCTCGATCGTCATGCCGCGCCACAGCCGCCGGAAGGCGCGGTCGTCGCGGACGTAGCCCACGTAGGGCTCGTTGTCGTAGCTGGCCGCGACGAGCACGCCTGCCACGGTGCCCTGCGGATCGAAGCAGACCGCGGCGTCGGTCGGGCCCTGGTAGCCGATCACGCGGTCGGCCGCCGGGCTCGTCCGCAGGGCCCAGCCCAGGGGAACGTCGTCGGCCGTGTAGACCCGGATCACGGCCGGGTCGCCCGCATCGGTCTCGATCCGCACCGCGTCGCCGAAGACGCGGCGGAGATCGTCGAGCCCGGGCGGCACGGCGAAGCGGCTCGCCTGCTTCGTGCCGCCGAGCCGCAGGGCGAGGGCCTCCCGGATCGCGAGGCAGGTCAGGGTCGAGCCGGCCACCGCATCCTGGCTACCGTCGCCGCCCACGAGGTCGCCGAGCGGCCGGCCCCGGAATCCGTCGAGAAACGACCGATCCCGCAGGATTGCCGCCACGTGATCGCGGGTGTCGCCGCTCGAGAGCACCTCGACACCCGCCACGCGCAACTCCCGATCGCAGACCACGAGCAGGTCGGTCGGCCCCGAAAAACCGATCGCGGCATCGCCGGCCGGGGCGGTGCGGAAGACCGTGCCCACGCACTGTCCGGCGGCATCCACAAGCTCGCGGCCTCCCGCGACAGCTGCCGACTCTCCGCCGATGCGTGCAGCCTCGGCACGATGCTTTTGGATCACGGCGATCGGCAGCGATTCCAGTCCGATGGCCTGACGACGTCCGAGAAACGCCGCGTGCTCGGCATGCACGAGCCACGCGATGGCGGCCACGACGGTGAGCCGTGCGACATGGCCGGCCCATACACCGAGACGCCACGGTCGTCGCATCGCCGTCATGCCCGCCAGTGTAATACGAGTCAAGCATGATGCTCGCGCGGCCATTGGTAGAAGCCCAACGCCGTGAGGCGTGGGGCGAATCACGAGAAGACGCCGTGCCCAGCGTGGCCCGCAGCAGTTGGCACTCGGCGAGGGGCTGGCCGTGCCCCGAGAGCCGGCGTATGCCGCCAAGCGGAGCCAGGATGGCGAAGCGCAGGCGGCATCGAATGGCAGGAAGTTAAGACGTTAACACCTTGTCCCAAAGGGTTTGCGTGAGCGCACTGCGTGTTCGTGTCATCAGGGGAGAGTTTTTCGGCCGACGTTTTTGAACCCGCGGCTCGCACCTTCCAGGTCGCTCGGGCAGCACGATCAGCGGCGTGAGCCGTGCGTTGGGGCCGGCAGTGAGGAGCCAGCGTAATGCGTCCTTGAAGCTGATGCGGTTCG
>CAIKWU010000234.1 GCA_903831155.1 uncultured Planctomycetaceae bacterium
AGGCAGGTCGCCGACGTCCGGCAGGAGGTCGAAGGTCAGCCGTCCGCGGCCCGACCGCCAGTGCCGCCAGCCGATCCCGGCGCCGTCGCCCTCGGCCGCGAACCAGCCCTGGTAGCCGCAGAGCACGCGACCGTCGAGCCCGTCGCCATCGATCGCGGCCGCCTCGGCCGCGGCGAGCGTGACCACGAGGCACCACGCGGCCGCGAGGCGAGCCTTGCCCAGTGCGGGCATCACTCCCTCGTCCGCAGGTCGTAGCAGAGAATTGCGTCTCCCTCCCGCAGGAAGAGGAGGCCGTCGAGGATCACCATGTGCGCCCAGCTCGGCCGGTCGCCGCTGCCGGGCACCTTGAAGCTGGCGACTTCACGGTATTCCGCCGGGTCGGCCTTCACGAGCGAGAGGGTGCCGTCGGCATACCGAATGTAGACGTGCCCGTCGGCGGCCAGCACGTTGGCCGAGTTCCTGCCGCTGCCCCGCTGCTTCCACGCGATCCTGCCCGTGGCAAGCTCGGCACAGAACGGGATCCCCTTGTCGTCGGAGTCGCCGTAGAGGTGGTCGCCCACGAGCACGATCCCACCGTGCTTGTTGGCGAGGTCGGGGTTGAGCCCGTAGAGCTCCTCGACCTTCACGCCGCCCCCCGGCACCGGCACCTGCCGCAGCAGGGCGCCTCCCCGCTTGTAGCCGGCGGCGAAGAACACGAGGTCGTCCCTCACGATCGGCGTCGGGATCACGGCCGTCGTCTTGTCGATCGGATAGGTCCAGAGCAGGGCCCCGGTCCTGGCATCGACGCCGATCGGGCCGCTGGCGGTGGTCTGCACGTAGACCGGCCGTCCCTTCAGCTCCGAGATCACGATCGAGGAGTGGCCCGCACCGGTGATCCCGGGAACGGCGCAGGTCCAGATCGGGCGGCCCGTCTTCTTGTCGAGCGCCACCATCGCCGCCTGCTCGCCGCCCGGCGTGCAGACGAGCCGGTTGCCGTCGATGAGCACCGACTCGCTGTAGCCCCAGGCGTCGCCCTTCCTGCCGCCGAACTGCTGCTTGAGGTCGATGCGGAACGCCTCCCGGCCGTCCTTGGTGCCGCAGGCGATCAGCTGGCCGAACGGCGTGATCACGTAGACCATGTCACCGTCGACCGTGGGCGTGCTCCGTGAACTCTGCCACGACTCCTGGCCGTCGGTCCAAGGAGACCCGGTCTTCGTCGTCCAGAGCTGCTTTCCGGTGGCGCGGTCGAAGCAGGAGAGATACTCGTCGGCATCGGGTGCCGTGGAGAGGCCGTCGCCCAGCGTGAAGATCCGGTCGCCCACGATCGCGAGGCTGGCGTAGCCGCGACCTGCGCCCTTCGTCTCCCAGACGAGGGGCGGGCCCTCCCCCGGCCACGATTCGAGGAGATCCGTGTCGGGCGCGACGGCGGTGCGGGAGGCGCCGCGGAACGTGGGCCAGTCGGCGGCCGAGGCCGTGACGACGAGGGCTGCGGCGAGACAGGCGGCGGCCGGCAGCCGCTGCGAGGTCGGCGTCATTGCGGGACTCCGGAAGCGGAAAGGCGAAATCCCGCATGCCGGCCGCCGGCCGGGCTGCGGGGGCCCGGTGGTATAGTAGCAGGCCATCGGAGGAGCCCGCGAGGAGGAGCGACGTGTCGAGCGAGCCGGGAGAGCTGTTCGGAAGCCGAGTGACCGTCGAGCAGGTCGAGGAGGGGCAGGATCTCGCCCCGAAGTTCGACGCCGCCGGCCTGATTCCCTGCGTGACCACCGACTTTGCCTCGGGCGAGGTGCTGATGGTCGCGGTGATGAACCGCGAGGCCCTCGCCAGGACGATCGAGACGGGCGAGGCCCACTACTGGAGCCGCAGCCGGCAGCAGCTCTGGCACAAGGGTGCCACCAGCGGTCTCGTTCAGAAGGTGGTCGAGATGCGGATCGACGACGATCAGGACTGCGTCTGGCTCCGCGTCGAGATCGCCGGCGGGGCCAGTTGCCATGTCGGCTACCGCTCCTGCTTCTACCGGAGGGTGCCGGTCGGGGTCGAGCGGGCCCGGGGCACGGCCCTCGAGTTCCTCGAGCACGAGAAGGCCTTTGATCCGAAGGCCGTCTACGGCGACGCGCCGAATCCGACGCAGCTCTGAGAGCCGGGGACGAGCGTGCCGCGCGGTTGCTGCGGCCGTTTCATGGAGGAAATGATGCAGACCCGTCCGCTTGGCCGCACCGGCCTGGAGGTGCCGATCCTCTCGTTCGGGGCGAGTTCGCTCGGGCAGGAGTTCCGGTCGGTCACCCTCGACGAGGCGATCGCGAGCGTGCGGGTGGCGCTCGGGGGCGGCCTGAACCTGATCGACACGAGCCCCTTCTACGGCCGGGGGATGAGCGAGGTGCTGCTCGGCCTCGCACTCAAGGGGCTGCCGCGGGACGACTACCTCCTCTGCACGAAGCTCGGCCGCTACGACCTCTCCCACTTCGACTTTTCGGCGAAGCGGGTGGCGGAGAGCGTCGACGTGTCGCTGCACAGGCTCGGCACCGACCACCTCGACATCGTGCTCTGCCACGACATCGAGTTCGTGCCGATGCAGCAGATCGTCGATGAGACGCTGCCGGCGCTGCGGCAGGCCCGCGACCAAGGCAAGGTGCGGTTCATCGGCTTCAGCGGCTATCCGCAGAGGATCTTCCGCTTCATCGGCGAGCAGGCCGACGTCGACTGCGTGCTCAACTACAACCAGTACACCCTGCAGAACACCCGGTTCGCCGACGACACGATTCCCTGGCTGAAGGCCAGGGGGATTGGTGTGATGAACGCGGGGCCCTTCAGCGCCCGGCTGCTCACCGACGCTCCCCTGCCCTCGTGGCTCAAGGAGCCCGAGGAGGTGAAGGCCGCGGCCCGGAGGGCGGCCGATCTCTGCCGCAAGCGGGGCTCGTCGATCGCCAAGCTCGCCCTGCAGTTCTCGATCGCCAACCCCGACATCGCCACCACCGTGGCGGGCAGCGCCAACCCCGCGAACATCCGCGACTGGGTGACCTGGTCCGCCGAGCCGCTCGATGAGCAGCTCCTCCGCGACGTGCAGGCGATCTTCGCTCCCGTGAAGAACGTGGGCCACCGCGAAGGCCTGCCCGAGAACAACTGACGACGATGCGCATCGACGCCCACCAGCACTTCTGGAACTACTCGGCCGCCGAATACCCGTGGATCGGCCCGGGGATGGAACGGCTGGCCCACGATCACCTGCCGACGGATCTCGCGCCGCTGCTGGCCGCGGAGGGCATCGACGGCTCCGTGGCCGTGCAGGCGCGGCAGAGCGTGGAGGAGAGCCGCTGGCTCCTGGCACTGACCGAGGCGCACCCGCTCGTGAAGGGCGTCGTCGGCTGGGTCGACCTGCGGAGCGACCGGGTCGGCGACGACCTCCAGGCGCTCGCGGCCAATCCGAAGTTCGTGGGCGTGCGGCACGTGGTGCAGGACGAGCCCGATCCGCGGTTCGTGCTCGGGGCGGCGTTCGTCCGGGGGCTGCAGCAGCTGCGCCAGCACGGCCTGACGTACGACCTGCTCCTCTACCCGAACCAGCTGGCGGCCGCGATCGAGCTCGTGGGGCTGCTGCCGGAGCAGCCGTTCGTGATCGACCACCTGGCGAAGCCGCGGATTGCCGCCGGTGAGCTCGAAAGCTGGGAGCGTGAGATCCGGGCCATCGCCCGCCACGACAACGTCTGCTGCAAGGTGTCGGGGATGGTGACGGAGGCGGCGCGAAAGGGCTGGAAGCAGGACGACTTCACGCCCTATCTCGACGTCGTGCTCGCTGCCTTCGGCCCGGCGCGGCTGATGGTGGGAAGCGACTGGCCGGTCTGCCTGCTCGCCGGCGAATACGCCGACGTGGCGGCGATCCCCCGCGACTTCTTCGCGGGGCTCTCCGCCGACGAGCAGGCCTGGATTCACGGCGGCACGGCCGCGCGGTTTTACGGACTCGAGTGACGATCGCCGCGGCGACCGCGGTGAAGGAGGATTCATGCAGGCCCTGCTCCTCGAACGCCCGCAGGTGTTCCGGTTCATCGACACGCCCGAGCCGCCGCCCCCGGGCCCCGGGGAGGCGGTGGTTCGCGTTCGCGCCGTCGGGATCTGCGGCACCGACTACGGCGGCTACCTCGGCAAGATGCCCTTCTTCAGCTATCCGCGGATTCCCGGGCACGAGCTCGGCGTGGAGGTGGTGGCCGTCGGCGCCGGCGTGACGGCGGTGAAGCCGGGCGACCGGTGCTGCGTGGAGCCCTACATCAACTGCCAGACCTGCCACTCCTGCGTCCGCGGGCTCACCAACTGCTGCGAGCATCATCAGACGCTCGGCGTGCACTGCGACGGTGGCCTCCGGCCGCTGTTCACCGTGCCGGCGCGAAAGCTGCATCCCTCGCCCCGGCTCTCCGCCGAGCAGAATGCCCTGGTGGAGACGCTGGCCATCGGCTGCCATGCGATCGACCGCGCCGCCCCGAAGGCCGGCGAGACGGTGCTCATCATCGGCGCGGGTCCGATCGGACTTTCGGCGCTCGAGTTTGCAAAGGTCTCGGGGGCCCGCGCGATCGTGATGGACATGGCGCAGTCGCGGCTCGACTTCGTGCACGCGTCGATGGGCGTGGCCGACACGGTGCTCGCCACCGGCACGCCCTCCGACATCGAGGCCGTCAGCCGGCTCACCGAGGGCCGCATGGCCGAGGTGGTGGTCGACGCGACTGGCAGCGCGGCGAGCATGGGGGCGGCGCTGGCGCTCTGCAGCTTCGGCGGCCGGCTCGTCTATGTGGGCATCACCCAGGGGGAGGTGGCGTTCCCCCACGCGCCGGTGATGCACCGCCGCGAACTCACGATTCTCGCCAGCCGTAATGCCCTGTCGCGGGATTTTTCCCGGATCATCGGCCTGATCGAGGATGGTACGATCGACACCCGGCCGTGGATCACGCACCGGCTCTCCTTCGCGGAGGTTCCGGCCGCGTTTCCCGGCCTGCTCGCGCCCGCCAGCGGCGTGATCAAGGCGGTGGTCGAGATGCCCTCCTGAGGTCGTTGCCATGGCCCGTCCCAAGCCCAAGCCCGCCTCCGTGTCGAAGCCCTCGTCGACCCGCACGATCGCCCTCGTGGTCGGCGGTGTCGTGGCCGCGATCGTCGCAGCGGCCCTGATCTGGTTCTGGCCTCGGGCGACGCTCGTGCCCGAGACCACCGCGATGGCGAAGGGGCTGCTCGATGCCGGCGGCAAGCCCGACCGGCAGGCGATCCGGCAGGTCGTGAACAACGTCGATCGAATGCCCCGGGAACAGCTCTTCCAGGTCTGGCAGACGGTCGGCGAGGAATGGCGGCGGCTCCGGCAGGATGCCGTGAACCGCTACTTCCTCGCGTCGGCGGCCGACAAGCCGCAGCTGCTCGACGCGGAGATCGAGCGGCTGGAGGCGCTGCGAGAACTGATGCTCGCGCTCAACCCGCAGGCCGACCCCGATTCGCCCCCCTGGATGCCCCGGGAGCGTGGCCGCGGTCGGCGCGGCCGAGGCAACGACCGAAACGCGAAGCCGGCCGACGAGGCGGCCGCCAAGGCCGAGGCGGATCGCCGGGCGATCGCCGAGCGGTACGAGGAGGCCCTCGCCGCCCACGCAAAGTCCCGCGGGGTGACCCTGCCGACGTTCCGCTGACGCGTTGCCGCCCGCTACGGCATCTCGGCGGTGACGGCCATCACGATCGGGGCGGTGTCGTCGCCACCCTTCACGAGTTCGATCGTCTTGATCGGCTTCGACTGTCTCGGCACCACCACCACGTGGCGAACCTGACGGCCACCGAGGTCGAAGGCGAACGTGCTGCCGGGCACGTCGTTGCGGGAGATGTAGTCGGCAAGATGCTCGCCATTGACGAGCGGATGCACCTCCTGGCTCTCGTCATCGTAGGTGAACCGCACGAGCATCGACTCGCTCCCCTTCGCGGAGTGCGGCCAGCCCCAGCCGGACACGCCGCCGAGGAGGTGGATCGCCTTCGCCGGCATCCCGAGCGGCAACGACACCTTCTTCGGCATCTTCGGGGGCAGGTAGCCCTCCGGTCCGTTGAGCATGATCACGTTCGGCACGGTGTTGCCCCGCGGGTCGATCAGGATGAAGGGCACGCCATCGGCCTGCTTCGGGCCCCAGTCGGCAAACACGAGCCGCTCCGTCTCGCTCTTGGATTCGTAGAACATCCCCCTCGTGCTCGAGGCCGTGGCGACCTTGTCGAGTGGCAGCGGCACGTACCTGCCCTTCGCGGTCAGGAACGCGAGCAGGTTCGCGAGGCCCTGAGGCTGGATCTGCTTCTCGAAGCCGACTGGCATCAGCGAGTTGGTCGACGGGACGAACTCGTCGATCTCGTCACGCTGGATCACGTGCCGCTTCCCTTCGGCATCGATCAGTTCGACCGAGGTTTTGCTCTCCCCGGCGAGGAGGCCGTTGACGACACGGCCGTCGTCGGTGGCGACCGAGTAGGAGCGGAAGTTGCCCTCCACCGAGCGGTTCGGATCGAGGATGTGGATCAAGAGCTCCTGTGGCGGGTGGACCGACATCCCGGTGAGTTCGGGGCCGACCTTGCCCCCTTCGCCTGAGTGCGTGTGGCACTTGCCGCAGTGCTCCTTGAACACCGCCTTGCCCACGACGGCATCGCCCCCGGCGAGCACCACGGGGAGAATCTCGTCGATCACCTTCTGGCGGTCGGCGCTCGGCAGGCCGCCTCCCGAGGCGATCAGCTTCTTGGCCCGCTCCCGCAGCTTCTTGTCGGGAAGTTCGGCGAGCCGGTTCCGCTCCACCAGGGCGAGGTCGGTGAGCCGGATCACTCCCTTCTCGAGCCGCTCGACGAGCACCGGCGTCCAGGCCTTGTTGCTGACCGCGGTGCGGAACGCCGCCTCGCGGATGGCGGGGGGGAGCGTGCCGGCCTTGTCGAGAATGGCCTCGGCGGTGCCCTTCGCGTTCGACTCCGCGACGGCCGCCAGGAGGGCGGAGGCGACGTCGGGCGAGGTGCGGGCGGTGATTCGCTCGAGCAACTTGGTCACGACATCGAGATCGGCAGGCCGCAGGAGCACGAGCCGCTTCGCTGCCTCGCCACGATCCCGGTCCGACGCGTCGGCCTTGTCGATCGTGGTGAGGAGCGAGGTTGTCACGCCCTCGATCTGTGAGTCGAGGGCATCGCTGCCGGCCCGCTGCACGAGCGTGATCAGCTGGCCCTGGGCGGCCGGCGGCAGCGTGCCGACGAGTTTGACGAGCGCCTCGCGGCCGGCGGCATCGAACTCGACCTTCCGCCCGTTCGGCCAGCCACGGGCGAGCCCCGTGAGCGTTGCGGAGGCCGTCTCCACCTTTGCGGCCGCCAGCCGGGTGACGAGCCCGCTCACGGCCGCCGCGTCGCCGCCGCGGGCGACGTGCTCGGCGACCCGCTCCACGAGCGCCAGCCGGGCCGGGGAGATGTCGTCGGCGAGACGGGGCTTCTCGGCCGACGCCTGCAGCAGCCCGGAGATCAGGGCCGGCAGGACACCGACCGCCTGAATGGCCGCGGCACTCGTGGCCGCATCGGCGAGCACCGGATCGGCCCCTGTGCGAGGGTCGGCGAGGATGTCGAGCACGAGCGCGGTCGCCTCGGGCGACGCGGGAAACTCGCCGATCCCGTCGAGCACCGCCAGCCGCACGAGCGGCGCGGCATCGGCGGCCACGCCCGCAGCCTGGATCGCGGCCAGCGTCGCCGCGTCGCGGGGCAGCGCCCGCACCGCGTTCATCCGCACGCCGGCCGAGGAATGCTTCAGAGCCCCCTGCACCGCGGCCACCGCGGCGGGATCCGCCGTGGCACCGGCGAGGGCGCCGAGCGACTCGAGCGTCCAGATCGCGTGGATCGCGGCGGGATTCAGCCCGATCTCGTCGACGGAGCCATCCTGCACGAGCTTCACGAGCGCAGGCACGACGTCGCGTCCGCCGTCGGTTCGGTCGGTCCCCCGGTCCACCAGCTTTCGCTGGGCTCGCACCCGCCAGAACATGTTCGTGTCGCGGAGGGCGGCGACGAGCTCATCTCCCGACGCGCCGGCAAGTGACGTGCGATGCTTCGCGTCCTTCGTCGCGTCATGCACCACCCGCCAGATCCGGCCGTGCACCTTGTCGCGGAGCGGCGTCTCGTAGGCGTTGCCCTTGCCGTTCTCGAAACCGGCGGGCGTCGGGTTGTGCTGGACGATGAAGTTGTACCAGTCGATCAGCCAGACCTGGCCGTCGGGGCCGACGTCGGCCTGGATCGGCGACGTCCACTCGTCGTCGCTTGCGACGAGGCTCCACGCCATCCGGCTCCGGAAGGCGGCGCCCGAGGGCGTGATCTCGAACGTGGCCACGATGTGCCCGGTCGGCTCGCAGACGAAGGCGGTGCGATTCCAGTATTCGCGGGGATAGGCTCGGGCCGTGTAGAGCCGATGACCGGCGGCGGCGGTGAAGTGGCCGTGATGATCGACCTGCCGCACGGGGGCGAGTCCGTCGGGCCCGCCCTTCCGTGGGGCGACCTCCATCGTGGGGCTCCCCGAGATGCCGCCGAGCGTGGCGGCGTTCCAGCCGCGGACGCGCTCGTAGACGCGGTTGGCCAGCGGCATGTGCTCGCTGGGGTTGCCGTTGGCGGTGGATCCGAAGAGCACCCCTTCCTCGCTGAAGCCGAAGCCCCAGGAGTTGTTGTTGGTGCTGCGGAGGAACTCGAGCTTCGATCCGTCGGGCCTGAAGCGGAAGAAGCCCTGCTTGAACTCCAGGTCCTCGCCGCCGACCGTGCCCTTGAAGCCCGAATAGCCGACGATGCCGTAGACCCAGCCGTCGAGGCCCCAGGTGAGGTTGCTCGGGCCGGCGTGGGTGTCGTAGGTGCCCCAGCCGGTGAAGAGTTGCCTGCGGACGTCGGCCTGTCCGTCGCCGTCGGTGTCCTTGAGATAGAGGGTGTGCGGGGCCTGCGTGACGATCAGGCCGCCGTCGTGGGCGAGCATGCTCGTGCAGATGGAGAGCGGCTCCGCGAACACCGTCCGCGTGTCGAACGTCCCGTCGCCATCGGCGTCGTCGATCCGCACGATGCGGTCGTGCCCCTCGCCCTCGCCCGGCAGGACGATGCCGTTGGGATAGTCGACGCTCTCCGAGATGAAGAGCCTGCCGTCGTGGTCGAACGCGAACGCCAGCGGCTTGGCCTGGAAGAGCGGCTCGGCGGCGACGAGGTCGATCGTGAATCCGACCGGTGTGATCGCGTGCTTCCGCGAATCCGCGGGGTCGAGCGGCTCCTGCATTTCCGTGAGCGGCTCGCCCATCTTTCCCCACTCGGCCTTGGGGACGTAGAAGGGGACCTTGGCCGGCTGATACTCGAAGGGCTTCAGGCCCTCGGCGGCCTTTGTCATCTCGGGATGCGACACATACGGGCCGGCCGCCGCCGGATCGCGACCCGCCGCGAAGCGGATGCCCCGCTCGACGAGGTTGTGGAACCCGGGGTTGCTCCAGGTGCGCTGGTCGTGGCCCCAGGCGGTGTAGAACACGCGGCCGTTGCCCTCGCTGCGGACCCACGTCCAGGGCTCGTGGTGCGCTCCCTCGACCCGCTCCTCGAGCACGGTCCGGCCCCGCTCGTTGTGCTTGGTGTGGACGTAGGTCTCGTCCCAGCTCCGGAACCCGCCGAAGCCCTTCATCACCGGGTGCTCGGGGGCCGTGATTACGGTCGAAAACTCGCCCGTGCCGTGCTTCTGAAACTGCGCCCCCACCATGTCGATCCAGACTGGTGAGTTCTTGAAGCAGAAGCTGGCGCAATGCAACGGCACGAGTCCCTTGCCACCACGGACATACTCGACGATGGCCGACTCCTGGGCCGGGGTGATCGACTCGATGTTGGCGAACACGGCAAGCGCGTCGTAGCCCTTCAGCACCTCTGGATCGAGGTCGGCGAGGTTCTCCGTGTAGACGAGATCGATGCCCCGGGTCGCCAGCACCGGCTCGAGCTGGGCGAACCGCTCGGCGGGCTTGTGGTGGCCTTGGTCGCCGAGGAACAGCACCTTGAGGGGCTGCTCGGCCGCCGGGGCGACGGTGACCATCGATCCCAGAATCAGCGCAGCCGCACACACGAACCGAAGCATCGGAGGCTCCACGACGTCGACCGGATGAAGAATGTTAGGACGAGAACGACCACTCGGGGAGTTTCATGATCACGCCCCCCTTCATGGCCGATTCGTGGGCCAACAGCCCGGTGCAGGTCCAGTTGGCGCTCTGCCGGGCGTTGGGATACGGGTCGCGGCCCTCGACGAGCGCCGTCACGAACTCGTGCACGAGATGCGGGTGGCTGCCGCCGTGTCCGCCGCCCTGGGTGAACGAGAGGTGCTGGTGCTCGTCGGCGTCGTAGACGCCGCCGGTGGTGAATCGCTGGAGCGGCTCGGGGAGCAGGTTGGCGAAGTCGGGCACCGTCACCCGCTTGGGAATCTCGGGTTCTGGAACCTTGGCGGTATGGAGCACCGGCTCCTCCCCCTCGCAGAGCTGCCACTCGAAGCTCTTCTTCGACCCGTAGACGTCGAAGCTCTCGCGGTACTGTCGCGCCGTGTCGAAGAGCGAGCGGATCACACGGGCCACGACGGCGCTGTTTCTGAGCTTCACGTGGGCGCTCTCGACCGCGAACGGCGACCCGTACTTGCCGACCAACTCGTCGCGGATCCGGCCCGACCCGAAGCAGCTCACCTCCTCGGCGTCCTTCCGCTCGAGCGCCAGGCACGGCCCCACGCAGTGCGTCGCGTAGTGCATCGGCGGCAGGCCCGGCCAGTAGTCGGGCCAGCCGTCCATGTCCTGCTGGTGGCTCGCCTGCACGAACTGGATCGCACCGAGCTCGCCCCTTTCGGCCATCTGCCTGATGAAGAGGAACTCGCGGGCGTAGACGACCGTCTCCGCCATCATGTACTTGAGGCCGGTCTTCGCGGAAAGTTCCACGATCTTCCGGCAGTCGTCGACGCTCGTCGCCATCGGCACCGTGCACATCACGTGCTTGCCGGCCTCGAGCGCGGCGATCGACATCGCCGCGTGGTCGGGGATCGGCGAGTTGATGTGGACGGCGTCGACCTCGCTGTCCTTGAGCACGTCGGCGTAGCTCTGGTACCGCCGCTCGACGCCGTAGGCCTTGCCCACCTGGTCGAGCTTGTCCTTCGACCGCTGGCAGATGGCGACGAGTTCCGCGTGCGGATGCCGCTGGTGGATCGGGATGAACTCGGCTCCGAATCCGAGGCCGACGATGGCGGTGCGGACCCGACGTGCAGGCGCTGACATGGCGGAGAAATTTCCCGGGAGAAATACCTGAAAAACGCAGTATTGCCCGCGCCCGGGCCGCCGTCCATGAGAAGATGCACGGACGCCGTGAGGATTTGCACCGCGGCTCGACCGCC
>CAIKWU010000235.1 GCA_903831155.1 uncultured Planctomycetaceae bacterium
CCGGGGCGGCCATGGGAGGGTTCACGTTCGCTCAGGGCCAGGCGATCTTCCGCCAGCAGGCGCCGCTCCGCCGCGACCTCCCCAGCTACCGCACGGTCCGCTGGGGACGCGACCTGCAACTGTGGTTCACGGAAGGACGCGACTTCCGCTCACGCAACAAGCTGGCGGACGGCCCCGGCAAGACCATCTGGGGCGCCGAGCAGAAGGCGTGGTTCGAGCGCACGGTGAAGGAGAGCGACGCCACCTGGAAGGTGCTCGTGTCGCCCACGCCCCTGGTCGGCCCCGACCGGAAGAACAAACGCGACAACCATGCCAACGAGGGCTTCCGGCACGAGGGCGACGAGCTGCGCCGCTGGCTGAAGGACAACATCCCCGACACCCTGTTCGTGATCTGCGGCGACCGCCACTGGCAGTACCACTCGGTGCATCCCGAGACCGGCCTGCACGAGTTCTGCCCCGGCCCGGCGAGCGACGAGCACGCGAGCGGCTCGCCCGGACTCGACCCACGCTTCCACCGCTTCCACCGCGTGCAGGGGGGATTCCTCGCGGTGGCGGTCGGGCGGAACGGCGGCACGAGCCGCATCACCTTCGAGCACCGCGACGTGAAGGGCGAGCTCGCCTCCTCGTGGACCGCGGAGCGGGCCGTCTGAGCCCGCCGCCGGCATCGTGCGACCGATCGCCCGGCACGTGAGCCGTATGAGTCGCCTCGCCGTCCGCCGCTACTCGAGCCCGTAGGCGCCGGCGACCGGGATGTCGATGCCGCGGCGGCTGGCGAACTGCGTCCGCGACAGGAACCGCGGCTCGAGGTTGAACGTCACGCCCACGTTGTTGCGGCTGTAGTCGACGTTGAAGCCGAACGTCATCAGGAAGGCCTCGCCGATCCGCACGAGCTGGAAGTTCTGGCCGATGTTGCGGCCCGTGAGGTCGATCGCCGAGCCGAAGGAGCTCGCCCACTTGGGGCTCATCCGGTAGGTGTACGAGCCCATCAGCACGGAGGCGTTGATCGGGCCGCCGAACTGGTTGAACCCGATGTAGAAGCTGCCCCGCGGCGTGCGGTTGAGCAGGGCGCCGAAGGTGTAGAGCTGCTGGCCGCCGGTGAAGAAGTCGACGTCGGCGGTGGAGAGCACCACCGTGCGGTCGCCCACGTGCCAGCGGAAGTCGTACTGCCAGAGGCCCATCACCTGGCCGAAGTTCTGGCTCGTGGTCGGGAAGAATTCCCCGTCCACGTCGAACGTGATCCAGTCGATGATCCGGCGGTTGCCGATCGGGCCGCGCTTCGTCTGCCACCGCTGGCGGGCCGCCACCCGGAACGCCGTGAGGTCGTTCGCGATCTCGGTGGGCCCCGTCACCCAGCTCGCCATGCCACGGCGGACCGCATAGGTCCGCGGGTCGTACTTGTTGTCCTGCCCGAAGATGAAGGGGGCCGCGAGCGGCGTGGGCTGGCCGGGCACCGCGCCGTAGTCCCAGTAGGGGATGTTGCGGCGGTACTGGTTGATCGCATCGTCGTCGATCTGGTCGTAGAGCGGGAACTGGTCGATGCTCTGCGTGGCGTCGGCGTAGGAGAACTCGGCCTCGAACACCACCTTGTGGGCGAGGCCGTGCAGGTTCCAGAGCTGGCTCTCCACCGTGTTGTCGGACGTCCACATCGGCAGGCTGGAGCGGATGCCCACCTGGCCGTAGGCGCGGTCGATCGGCGATCCGTCGAGCGCCTCGCCCCAGTGGGCGAGCTCGCCAAGGGCGTAGGGCACGAGCTTGACCGCTCCGGCCTGGAACGGCAGGTCGAGCTCCTGCCGGGTGGCGAGCCGCTCGCCGAGCACGTCGCTCTCGTAGGGCAGGAGCGTCCAGATGTCGCGGCCCTGACCCTTGGTCGGGGTCTGGGGAACGTCCTGACGGGCGTAGGCGATGCCCGAGTGCTCGTACCAGCTCACGGCATCGCGGAGCAGCGGCTGGCCCATGAAGTAGTGGTCGAGCCGCGGCCACCACTCGGTCTGCGTGAAGAACGGGTCAAGCCGCACGCTCGTGAGGAGCTTCAGCTCCCGGTTCTCCACCGGCCGCCGCAGGTCGAGCCAGGTCCGCTGCTCGTAGCCTTCCTCCCACTCCGCCTCGTAGTACTCCTCGAGGAAGTTCATGTCGCTGATCCAGCCGGCCGTGCCGCGGGCCTGCCAGCCGCCGAACAGGCTGTCGGTGGTGCCGCCGAGATCCTGGCGATGTCGCCAGAAGGAGCGGCCGCGGAAGGTGCGGTCGGGGTAGCCGGGATAGGTGAAGTCGCGTCGGTAGAGGCCAAGGTTGTCCTTGCCCACGTCGCCGATGAACCAGGCATCGAGGTCGCCGCTGGCCGGCGTCTGCAGCCCGAGGAACGAGGGCCTGTTGTAGAGCAGCGACGTGCCGCCGCCGGGGCCGCGGAGGCTCAGGTAGTCGACGTCGAAGTCCCAATCCACTCCGTCCGGCGGCCGCCGCCAGCCGAGCACCTGGAAGGCGTCCCAGCCCGTGAGGATCTGCGTCCCGAAGATCTGGTCGTTCTTGATCTGCAGGTCGTTGATGTAGAAGGTGGGCTTCTTGGCGTTGGTCGCCAGCACCGGCCACCAGAGCACCGGCACGCCGCCGAGCGTGACCGTGTTGCCGCGGCTGGTGATGAACTGCTGGTGCTCGACTTTCGGCTCGCCCGTGGCGGGATCGATCGCCGGCTGCCCGAACGGGCTCGCCAGCGGCACCTGCTCGTCGGTGAACTCGAGCTCCCGCGACCGGAACTCCCACGTGGGCACGCCGAGCCGACTCGACGTCAGGCCCGTCCGCTGGGCGACGAACCGGCTGCGGTCCACCTGCCGCAGGACGTCGGCCCTCAGCCGCACGGCACCCGAGTAGTTGTCCACCGGCGTGAGCACCGTGGCTCCCGTGATCACGCCGCTCGACCGCGGCACGTCGTAGAACATGTTCTCGGCCTCGACCACCCGCTGGCCCTGGCGGAAGACGACGTTGCCCTCCATGTAGAGTTCGAGCGGCACGTCGGCCGACTGGGCGGCGGCACCGTCGAGGTCGGGCTGGGCCGAGCCGCGCGTCCAGATCACGAGCCGGTCGGCCGAGATGTCGAGCGGTCCGGCCGGGTCGACGCCATCGATCACCAGGTTCACGCCGGAGGTGATCACCGCGATCCACTCGTTGCCCGACGGACTCGGCAGCCACTTGATCGCCAGCGGCACGCTCGAACGGGGAAACGCCCTGAGCCGACGGGCCGGCGCGGCGGTGGCCACCTGGGGTACGGCCGGAGCCCCGAACTCGCTGAACTGCGCCTGCTCGATCGGCGACTCCTCGGCCGAGGCCGGCACGACCCGCGAGCCGTCAGTCGCGCCACCGCCCGCCGGCATCGCCGTCGGCTCGGCCGGCTGCTCGTAGAGCGGCGGGCGGGCCACGCTCCCGACCACGCTGGCGAAGTCGAGCCGCGGATCGCGAAGGGTCCAGAAACGGCCGGTCCACTGCGGTCCGCGCACCGTCGCGGCAGCCGCCTCGCCCGCCATCGTGGTCACCTTCACGTCGCCCGCCATGCGGACGAGCAGGCTCCGCACCCTCGGCTCGGCGGACCGGCCCTCGTCGTCGACGGGCGTCGCCGCCTGCTGCTCGATCCACACCACCGCCTCGTGCGCCGCCGCCTCCGTCGAGCCTTGCACGATGCGGACACCGCCCGTCAGGTGCCAGACCTCGTACTCGCCCTCGGTCCAGCGGGCCGCCTGTGTCGCCTGCACGCTGAGCGGCTCAGCGGGATCCGTGGACGGCACCTCGATCCTGCCCGCTTCCGCGATGGCCGCAGCGAGCCCGCGTGCCGGCAAGGTGGCGAGCGCCCCGGCGCTGGCATCCGGCGTGATCACCTCGTCGGCAGCCGCGGGCGAACGGTCGCTCCACGTCGCGAGAACCGCCGCCAGCACCGCGAGCGCGAACCGCCATCCGGGCCCCGCGCGGAGGCGAGGGGCGCGGTCGATGGGCGCCGGCGGCGGGTGACGGTGCTGCACGCGGGACGTTCGCGGGGTCGGAAAACCGGCCTGGGAGCCGGCAAAAACCGCGGGTTTATAGGAGTGCCCGCGCGCGTGGGTCAAGGCATCGCCGGCGGCGCGAACCCACCGCAAGTCACGGCGTCACGGGGGGTTACCGACGTCCCGCGGGCGGGCTCCGCCCGGCCCCGGGGAGCCCGAGGCCGGCGCGAACCGGGGCGAGCGACGCGACCTCGGTCATTTCCAACGCGGTGGCCGCGGCAAACTGGCCGACCGCCGTGGCGAGGTCGGTAAGATGGCCCGTCGGGCCGCCCCCGCCCCGCAGCCTGTGCCGTTCGAGCGAGTCTCCGCCCTTGTCCGCCCCGCCGCCGTCCGGTGACCTTTCCCAGCCTGCCCCGGGGTCGTCGCTCGCCGTCCGCCTCGCCGCTTTCCTCGTCGACCAGCGGGTCTGGCTCGCGCTGATCGCCGTGGTGCTCACCGCGCTCGCCGTTCGGCAGTCGAAGCACCTCGAGTTCTCGCGGTCGATCGACACGATGTTCGACCGCTCCGATCCGGCGCTCGTGCCCTACCAGCGGATGACGCGGGCATTCGGCTCCAGCGAGGTGGTGCTCGCGGCCTACGACGATCCCGAACTGTTCACCCCCGGCGGCATCGCCCGGCTCCGGGCGCTCGCGGCCGAACTCGAGGCCGTGCCGGGCGTGGCCTCGACCACCAGCCTTGCCAACACGCCGCTCGGCGATTCGATCATCGATCTCGATCGTGGCCTCACGGCCGGCTGGGCTCGGCGGCTCGTCGAGCTCCTCGAGGGCTACGTGGTCGGCCCCGACCACCGCACGGCGGCGGTCGCCTGCGTGCTGGAGCCGCCTCCGGCGGCGGCCGACACCCAGCGGAAACAGGCCGTATCGCGGGCCGGCACGATCGACAGCCTCCGCGAGCGGATGGCCTCGATGCCCGCCGGCACGGTCGCCGGTGAGCCGGCGATGCTCCGCGACGGGTTCGCCATGCTCGAACGCGACGGCAACCTCCTCGGCACCGGCAGCGGGCTGCTTGCAGGAGCGGTCCTGCTGGCCTGCTTCCGCAGCCTCCGCTGGCTGGTGGTGCCGCTGGCAGTCGTGCTGGTCTCGCTCTGGACCACCCGCGGCCTGCTGGCCGTCGCGGGGCTGAAGCTCACGATGGTCTCGACCATGCTCTCGGCCATGGTGACGGTCGTCGGGATCGGCACCGTGACGCACGTGATCGTCGAGTACCGCCGGCTCCGCGGCCTCGGCACTCCGCCCGACGCGGCCCTGAGGTCGACGCTCACCACACTCTTCTGGCCCGTCGCGGGTGCGATCGCCACCGACGTGATCGGCTTTGGTTCGCTCACCGCCAGCAACGTCGGCCCCGTGCACGACTTCGGCATCATGACGTCGATCGGCGCCGCGATGGTTCTTGTCGCCGTGGGTCTCGTCGTCCCCTTCCTCGCGCTCGCGGGCCGCTTCGATCCGGATCCGCGGATGGCCTGGGGCGAGGGCGTCCTCGAACGCGGTCTCGATGCCCTCGTCAGGCGGATCGTCCTCCATCCGCTGCCGATTCTCGCCGCCGCCGCCGCGATCACGGTCGTCTGCACGGCCGGGATGCGGTGGCTGACCGTGGAGACCGATTTCACGCGGAACTTCCGCGACACGAGCCCGACGGTGCAGGCCTACGACATGGTCGAGTCGCGGCTCGGCGGGGCCGGCGTCTGGGACGTGCTCGTGCCGGCCCGCGAGCCCATCGACGCCGAACAGCTCGACGCGCTCGACCAGCTCGCCGTCAGGCTGCGGAACGAGGTCGTCGTGCCGAGGCCGGGCGAGGCTCCAACGGCCGCCCTGACGAAGGTGATGAGCGTGGCCGACGTGCTCGCCGCCGCGCCGCTCGTGCCCCGCCGGGCGCAGGCCCTGATCGTCAACGCGATGCTCCGGCAGGAGGACGACCAGCAGCCGGCGTTCGTGAGGTCGCTCGTGGGCCGCGACCCGCAGGATGGCGGCACGTGGCTGCGGCTCATGCTCCGGGCCCGGGAGCGGCAGCCGGCGGCGGCCAAGCGGGCCATCATCGACCAGGTGCGGAGGATCGTCGCGGAGGAGTATCCCGCCACCGGTGACCGGCCCGGCGGCGAGGTGACCGGCTTCTTCGTGCTGCTGGCGCAGCTCGTCGACCGCCTGCTCGCCGACCAGTGGCTCACGTTCCTGATTGCGGCCGCGGGCATCTTCGCCCTGCTGGCGGCCGCCTTCCGCAGCATCCTGCTCGCCGCCATCGCGCTGGTTCCCAACGGGCTGCCGATCTTCGTCGTCCTCGGCCTGCTCGGCTGGGTCGGTGAGCCGATCAACATGGGCACCGCGATGATCGCGGCCGTGTCGATGGGCCTCTCGGTCGACAGTTCGATTCACTACATCGCCGCCTTTCGCCGCCGGCTCACGGAGGGCTCGCACGCCGCGGCGCTCGAGGCCGCCCACCAGACCGCTGGGCGTGGGATGGTCTTCTCCACGCTCGCCCTCGCCATCGGCTTCCTGGCCCTCACCACGAGCGGATTCATGCCCACGGTGTCGTTCGGCTGGCTCTCCGCCCTCACCCTCCTCGGCGGGCTGGCGGGCAATCTCGTGGTGCTGCCGGTGCTGCTCGCCCTGGCCACGCCGTGGATCGGCGGCTCACCCGACGCCTGAAAACGGGTACAACATCGCCTCGTCGCGGCCCGTCGCCCCGCGGCATCGTTCCCCGGAGATTCGACCATGACCAGCGAGTTCCTTCCCGGCGCCGGCTCCATCACCTGCGAGCCCTCCACCCGTCCGCAGGCCGTCGAGGCCGAGGCGCTGGTCGTCTTCATGGCGGAGGGGGGCGTGGGAGCCGGATCCGCCGCCGAAGTCGACGCGGCGACGGGAGGACTTTTGGCCCGGCTCGCCGCCGCAGGCGAGCTCACCGGCCGCCGCTACGAGTGCGTGCCGCTGCTGGCCGCACCCGGAATCCGCGCGGGCCAGCTCGTGGTCGTGGGGCTCGGCCGGCGGGAGGACGTGACGGCGGGGGTGCTCTACCGCGCGGCGGCGACGGCGGCGCGGCACCTCTCGGCCCGGCCCCGCGGCCGCGTGGCGTTCGTGGCCGACGGCTCCTGGAGCACCAAGCAGGTGGAGCAGGCCGTGGCGGGAGCCGCCGTGGGGATGGTCGGTCAGGATCTCTACCGCGCGGAGCGGAAGCGAAATCGCTTCGGCGGCACCATCTGGATCTCGGCCCCCGTCGAGGCGGTCGATCGCGGCGGGGTGATCGCCGATGGCGTCAACCTTGCCCGCCGGCTCGTGAACATGGCGCCCGACGACGTCTACCCGCAGTCGTTCGCCGACGAGTGCGCCACGATCGCGGGCCGTACCGGCCTCGACATCGAAATCTGGGACGAGCACCACCTCGTCCGTGAGCGGTGCAACGGGATCCTGGCGGTGGGCCGCGGCAGCTCCCGGCCCCCGCGGCTCGTGCTGCTCCGCTACCGCGGCGCGGGCCGCACCGGTCAGGCCCGTGCCGGCGGCGACGCGCCTCCGCAGCTCGCCCTCGTCGGCAAGGGCGTGACCTTCGACTCAGGCGGCCTGTCGCTCAAGCCCTCCGACGGCATGCTGACGATGAAGTGCGACATGTCCGGAGCCGCCGCCGTGCTCGCGGCCACCGCCACGATCGCCACCCTCAAGCTGCCGATCGACCTCGTCGTGGGCATCGGGCTCGTGGAAAACATGACCGGCCCCGCGGCCTACAAACTCGGCGACGTGATCACCGCCCGCAGCGGCACCACGATCGAGGTCCACAACACCGACGCCGAGGGACGGATCGTGCTGGCCGATGTCCTCGACGTGATCCGGGGAGAGAAGCCCCGCCGCATCGTCGACCTCGCCACGCTCACGGGCGCCTGCGTCGTGGCCCTGGGCCAGGACGTCGCCGGGCTCTTCACCAACGACCAGCCCTGCTGCGACGCCGTGGCCGCCGCGGCCCGCGAGGTGGGCGAGCCGGTCTGGCAGCTGCCGATGTTCCCCGACTACGACGAGCAGATCAAAAGCGAGGTGGCCGACATCAAGAACGTCGGCGACGGCCGCTGGGGAGGCGCGATCACGGCCGCCAAGTTTCTCGAGCGGTTCGTGGGCGGCATCCCGTGGACGCACGTCGACATCGCCGGACCGGCATTCTCCGAGAAGAGCAGGCCGTGGACCGACGGCGGGGCGACGGGCTCCATGGTGAGGCCGCTCGTCGAGCTCGCCCGCAACGGCGGCTGAGCCGGGGGCCCGGGGTTGCGCGGCGGCGAGGGGCCGCCTGTGCCCCGTCGCCGGACGTTCGCGAACGGCATCGTGCCGTTCGCTCTCTCGGATGCAGCCTGCGCTTCGCCCTCGTGGCTTCGCTTGGCGGCATACGCCGGCTCCCGGGGCACAGGCGGCCCCTCGCTGACTTCAGGCCGTGCAGCA
>CAIKWU010000236.1 GCA_903831155.1 uncultured Planctomycetaceae bacterium
GCGGCGGACCAGCACGCGGCCGTGACCCCGGTGGTGCCCGATCTCAAGCCGGCCGAGGCCTCGGCCGGCAAGGGCGTCCAGCAGGCGGTCGCGATCGATGAACCCGTCATGGAGCAGGCGGAACCGGCCGCGGAACCGGAGCCGGAGTCCGCGCCGGAAGAGCCGCCCATGCAACTCGAACCGAAGGAAGCGGCTGCGAACGAAACAGAACCGCCGCGGCCGGAGGCGGCGCCGTCCGAGCCTGCGCCGCCCGCCGAGCCCAATCTCTTCGAGGAGGCCGACAAGGATCTGAACGCATCCGACGATGCGGCATCGCCGGACGTTGGGCCCACCGAGGACGTAGCGCCGATGCGCGAGCCGGCCGACGACCTTTCGCCCTCCGCTTCAGACTCGGATTCCGCTCCGAGCCCGGGTGATGAGACCGAACCGCCGCAGCCGAGCCCGGAGCCCCTCGAGGGCGAGCCGGCGACGGATCCCGCGGAGCCACCGGCTGCGGTCAATCCGCTCGACGCCGCCGAGCGACGGTCGGGTGAGCCGGCACGGCTCTGGATCGACGCCACGGGCCGGCACTCGGTCGTCGGCGTGCTCGTCGAGGTTCACGATGGCACGTGTGTGCTGGACACGGGTTCGGGTGTGCTCGAGGTGCGATCCAGCGATCTCCGCCGGCGTGACCGCGACTATGCCGAGCAGGCGGCCGAGCGGCTCGCGACTCGGCGGGCTCCGGCCACGTCCGACACCGTTGGCCTCTGATACGGCTTGCAGAGGCCCGAACTCAGCGACAGGCCGCCCATGCCCCGTCGCCGGACGTTCGCGGATGCCCTCGTGGCATGGATGGCCTCTCGCCACACGACCGCGGCTCCGCATCATGGTGAGCCGGAGGATCCGAGGTTCGTCAGGCTTTTCCCGGTGAGGGTCTGGCTTCGGCAAGAGCCGCCCACTCAGGCCTCGTCGAGCACCGCCACGGTCGCAAACGCCTTGCCTTCGAGCATCTCGAGCGACGCGCCGCCGCCGGTGGAGACGTGGCTCACCTTGTCGGCGTAGCCGAGCTGCTCGACCGCCGCGGCCGAGTCGCCCCCGCCGATGATCGTGACGGCGCCCTTCGCCGTCGCCTCGGCCACGGCGTCGGCCACCGCCTTCGTGCCGGCGTCGAACGGCGGCAGCTCGAACACGCCCATCGGGCCGTTCCAGACCACCGTGCCGGCCGAGCGAATGATCGCGGCGTACTGCTGCGCCGTCTCCGGGCCGATGTCGAGCCCCTCGAAGCCGTCCGGGATCTCACCAGCCCTCACCACCTGCTTGTTCGCCGCCGAGGAGAAGTCGTCGGCGCAGTGCGTGTCGACCGGGAGCACGAGTTTCCCGGCCCCCTTGGCGAGCAGCTCCTTCGCGAGCTCCAGCTTGTCGGTCTCGACGAGCGACTTGCCGGTCCTGCCTCCCTGCGCGAGGGCGAACGTGTAGGCCATCGCGCCGCCGATCAGCACGTGGTCGCAGATCGAGAGCAGGTTCGTGATCACCGCGATCTTGTCCGACACCTTCTTGCCGCCGAGAATCGCCACGAAGGGCCGCTTCGGCCGGGCGATCGCGTCGGCGAGGTACTGGATCTCCTTCTCGACGAGGAAGCCGACCAGGGCCGGCTTGGCGGCGGCCTTCATCGCCACGGGTACCGCGTGCATGCTCGCCTCGGTGCGGTGGCAGGTGCCGAAGGCGTCGTTGACGTAGGCATCGGCCAGCGTGGCGAGGCCGTCGACGTAGGCCGCGTCGTCTCCCTTCTTCTCCCCCTTGTTGAAGCGGACGTTCTCGAGCACGAGCACGCCGCCGGCGGGCAGCCCCTTGGCCTTGGCGTGCGCGTCGGAGCCGCCGGTATCGGAGGCCAGCGCGACGGGTTTGCCGAGCAGCTCCCCGAGCCGCTTCGCCACCGGCGCGAGCGAAAACTCCGCCTCGAAGCCCTTTCCGGCCGGCCGGCCGAGGTGCGACATCAGCACCGCCTTGCCGCCGCGGTCGATGATCGACTTGATGGTGGGCAGGGCCATGCGGATCCGCCGGTCGTCGGTGATCGCCCCGGTGTCGTCCTGCGGCACGTTGAAATCGACGCGGACGAGGAAGGTCTTGCCGGCAGGATCGAGGGCGGCGACGGACTTCTTGGCCATGGGTGGGTCTCCGGGGCGGGGAATGGATCGCGGGCGTATTCGACACGGCTCGGTGCCGGACCGCAAGGCGGTGGCAGCCAGACGTTCGCGTGGCTCGGGGCTGCCCGTGCCCCGTCGCCGGACGGTCGTGTGGCTCGGGAGTACCCATGCCCCGTCGCCGGACGTTCGCGGATGCCTTCGTGGCATCCACTCACTCGGATGCCGACGGCGCTTCGCCATCCTGGCTGCGCTTGTCGGCATACGCCGGCCACGGGGCATGGGCACTCCCGCGCTGCGTTCGGGCTCGTGCAAGCCGACCGGCCGTGAGGCCGCGGGCCCGCCGCCCTTTGTCCTCACGGGCGGTCGCGGGCGGGATCGAAGTCGGGGTTCGCCGTCGGCAGCTGGGCGGCGACGTCGGTGAGCCAGGTGTCGAGTTTCAGGCGGAGTTCCGCGGCCTTCTCGGGATGTTTCATCGCCAGGTCGGTTGCCTCGCCGGGATCGGCCGCGAGGTCGTAGAGTTCGTTTCGATCGTCCTCGTAAAAATGCACGAGCCGCCATGGGCCCGAGCGGATCGCCGAATAGGGCGTGGCACCGCCGGGATGGTAGTGCGGGTAGTGCCAGTAGATCGCGTCGCGATCGAGGCCGCCGCCGCGCAGGACGCCGGCGAGGCTCGTGCCGTCGAGCGGCTGGCCTGGCTCACCGCCCACGCCCGTCAGATCGAGGATCGTGGCGGGAATGTCGGGCGTGATCACCGGCACGTCGCTCGTCGTCCCGGGCGTGGTGACGCCGGGCCACGAGACGACGAGCGGCACGCGGACTCCCCCCTCGTAGGCCGAGCCCTTGCCGGCGCGGAGCGGCTTCATGTCGGTGATCGAGGCCTGGCCGCCGTTGTCGCTCGTGAAGATGATCGCGGTGCGGTCGCGGATGCCAAGCCGGTCAAGGGTGTCGAGGATTTCGCCCATGGCGTCATCGACGCTCTCGACCATCGCGGCGTAGGCGGCGCGCTTCGGCGGGTTGCCCGGCCGCTTGGTGGCGTACTTCGCGGTGACGTCCGGCTTCGCCTGGATCGGCGTATGCACGGCGTGATGGGGCAGATAGAGGAAGAACGGGCGGGTGCGATTCGCCTCGAGGAAGGCCACCGCTTCGTCCGACTCGCGGTCGGTGAGGTACTCGCCCTGCGGACCGTCGGCCAGCGTGGGGATTCGATAGGGCGAGAAGTAGCTCGGCGGCTGGCCCGTGGCGGTGCCGCCGCGGTTGACGTCGAACCCCTGGTGCTCGGGGAAGCACTCGGGGTCACCGAGATGCCACTTGCCGATGCTCGCCGTCGCGTAGCCCGCCCCCTTCAGCCGCTCGGCCACCGTGACCTGCTCCAGCGGCAGTCGCTTCGTCCAGGCGGGGATCCGCAGGGTCGCGTGCGGCCGCTCGTGGCCGGCGATCCAGTCGGTGAGGTGGAGCCGCGCCGGATACTGCCCCGTGAGCATCGCCGCGCGGGTCGGCGAGCAGACGGTGCAGGCGGAGTAGCCGCTCGTGAACCGCATGCCCTCGGCCGCCAGGCGGTCGATGCGCGGCGTCTCGAAGAGATCGCTCCCCTGGCAGGAGAGATCCTTCCAGCCCATGTCGTCGACGAGCACCACGATCACGTTCGGCCGGGAATCCGCGGCCAGCGCGACCGCCGACGTCAGTCCCAGGATGAGGCTCGCCAGGCGGAGGAGGGTGCGCATGCCGGCAGGCTCCGGGGTCAGAGGCGGGGGTGATGCAGGGAGGTCTTGCCCGCTGCATACTTGACGCATGAGTGAATGTCGCCGCGTCGATGCCCGCCGGCAAGTCCGCCGCCGGCTTCCACGCGACGGGGGAGGCTGTCGATGAACCTGCGACTCGTCATGGTTGTCCACGTGGCCTGCTGCGCCGCGGCTGCGGTCGCCGAGCCACCACCGCGACGGCCGAACGTCGTGCTCGTGATCTCAGACGACCAGCACTGGCACGACTACGGCTTCATGGGGCATCCGCACCTGCGGACGCCGAATCTCGACCGGCTCGCGCGGGAGAGCCTGGTGTTCCCGCGGGGCTACGTGCCGAGCAGCCTCTGCTGTCCCAGCCTCGCGTCGATCATCACCGGCCGCTATCCGCACGAGCACCGGATCGTGGGCAATGACCCGCCCGACTCGCCCGGCAAGCCCAGGCAGAGCCCGCAGGGCCGGGAGGCGTTTCTCGCCGGCCGCGAGGCGATGAACAGCCTCCTCGACGATTGGCCCACGCTGCCGCGACTGCTCGCCTCCGGGGGCTACCGCAGCCTCCAGACGGGCAAGTGGTGGCAGGGCGACTTTGCCCGCGGCGGCTTCGACGAGGGGATGACGAAGGGCACGCGGCACGGTGACGAGGGTCTCGCGATCGGCCGCGGCACCATGCAGCCCGTCTATGACTTCATCGCGGACTGTCGCGAATCGGGAAAACCCTTCTTCGTCTGGTATGCGCCGATGCTGCCGCACGATCCGCACGATCCGCCACGGGAACTCGTCGATCACTATTCGTCCAAGACCGACAGCGTGCACGTCGCCCGGTACTGGGGCAACGTGGAGCGGTTCGACCGCACCGTGGGCGACCTGCTCGATCATCTCGACCGCGAGGATCTCTCTCGCGACACGCTCGTCGTCTATGTCACCGACAACGGCTGGATCCAGGATGCCGCCTCCCCCCGGTTCGCGCCGCGCTCCAAGCTCTCACCTTACGACGGCGGCCTGCGGACGCCGATCATGCTTCGTCGGCCAGGAACGGTCCGGCCGCGGTCGAGCGACGCCCTCGCCTCGTCGCTCGACATCCTGCCGACGGTGCTCGCTGCCTGCGGCGTCGAACCCCCGGCCGGCCTTCCGGGAGTCAACCTGCTCGACGACGAGGCGACCGCGGCCCGCCGGCAGGTTTTCGGGGAGTGCTACACGCACACGCTCGTCGATCTCGAGGATCCCGCTCGAAGCCTGCTCTGGCGGTGGATCGTGCAGGACCGCTGGAAGCTGATCGTGCCCGCCCGGCATGACGACGAAAAGACGTTTCCGGTGTGGCAAGGACGCCACGTCGACGAGGTCTCGCGGGCGAAGCACGAGCGGGGGGAGATCGAACTCTTCGACGTCGTGGCCGATCCCGACGAGCGGACGAACCTTGCCGCCGAGCACCCGGAGGTCGTCAGGCGGCTGCGGGCCGATCTCGACACCTGGTGGACGCCCGAGTCCCCGCAGGCGTCGCCACCGGCCGCGTCGTCGTCGGTGCCCTCGCGGCCCAACCTGCTCGTGTTTCTCGCCGATGATCTCGGCGCCCGCGACCTCGGCTGCACCGGCAGCACCTTCTACCGGACGCCCGCGATCGACGCCCTCGCCGCCTCGGGCATGACGTTCATGCGGGCCTACGCCGCCGCCCCCGTCTGCTCGCCCACCCGGGCGGCGCTTGTGACGGGAAAGCATCCGGCCCGCATGCAGATCACGAACTTCATCGGGGGCGAGCGTCGGGGGCATCTGCTGCAGGCCGACCATCTCCGCGCGTTGCCGAGCGGCGAGATCACCGTCGCCGAACGGCTCAAGGCGTCGGGCTACGTCACCGGCATCTTCGGCAAGTGGCACCTGGGGCCGCCGGCCGAGGTGCGTGCTCACGGGTTCGAGGTGACCGGATCGATCGACGTCTCTCCGGGCCGCGGTCCGGACGACGACCCGCATCACGCCCGCGCGATCGCCCGGCAGGCGGTCGAGTTCATGGCCGCCAACCGGGGGCGGCCGTTTTTCTGCTACGTGCCGCTGCACTCGGTGCACGTGCCGCTGCGGTCGACGGAGGAACTCGTGGCCCGGGAACGGCAGCGGGCGCGGGATGTGAAGGCGGTGGGTCCACGCGAGGTACCGGAGGGCGACCGGGCCGCCCGCGCCGTCCAGGATCATCCGGTCTATGCCGCGATGATCGAGGAGATGGACGAGGCGGTCTCGTCGGTGCTGGCGGGCCTCGAAGAGCAGGGGGTGGCCGGCACAACGCTCGTCGTGTTCACGAGCGACAACGGCGGGCTCTCGACGGCCGAGGGATCGCCGACATCGAACCTGCCGCTGCGTGCCGGCAAGGGCTATCTCTACGAGGGGGGCATTCGGGTGCCGCTCCTGATCCGCTGGCCCGGGGTCACGAAGCCGGGATCGACGTCCGACGCGGCGGTCACCACGCTCGACATCGCCGCCACGCTCGTCGACGCAGGCGGTGCGGTGCCCCCGCCGGATGAGCCGCTCGACGGCACCAGCCTCCGGCCGATCCTCGCCGGCTCCGGCACGCTGCCGAGTCGCGACCTCGTCTGGCACTATCCGCACTATTCCAACCAGGGCAGCCGACCGTGCGCCGCGCTCCTCGCGAGCAATTCGCCGTCGGGGCAGCGAGACAAACTCGTGCTCCACGACGAGGACGGTCGCGTCGAACTCTTCGACCTCGCGACCGACGAGGGGGAGCGGCACGATCTCGCCACGGAGCGGCCCGAGCGGGCGGCCGACTTGCGAGCGCGGCTCGAGCGGTGGCGGGTGACGGTCGGCGCCCGGATGCCGACACCGAATCCCGAGCCGGTCGAGCCCTACGGCCCCGAGGGCCTGCCGCCGAAGCGGCGGCGGGCGGCGGCAGGCAGGTAGACTAGGATTCGCGTCGTGGTGAAGCCTGGAGGAGCGTGCGTGATCATGCGAGCTGCGGTCGTCTTGGCTCTGGTCGCCCCGCTGGCGTGGATGCAGGGCGTCCGCGGCGACAACTGGCCCAACTGGCGAGGTCCCACCTTCGACGGCACCGCCGCGGGCTCTGGCTACGTGGCTGAGTGGGGGCCCGAGAAGCACGTCCTCTGGAAGGTGCCGCTGCCGGGGCTCGGCGCGAGCACGCCGGCCGTCTGGGACGACCGCGTCGTCGTCACCTGCACGATCGACGGCAAGGACGCGGCGATCTGCCTCGACCGTGCGGGCAAGGAGCTCTGGCGGAAGACGCTCGGCAAGGCTCGCGACGGCAAGCACAAGAAGGCGACCGGCGCGAACTCGTCGCCCGTGACCGACGGCGAGCGGGTGTGGCTGTATTTCAAGAGTGGCGAACTCGCCTGCCTCGAGCTCGCCACGGGCGCGGAGCGGTGGCGAACGAACCTCCAGGAGCGGTTCGGCGAGGACACGCTCTGGTGGGATCTCGGCACGTCGCCGGTGCTCACGGAGAAGGCGGTGGTCGTGGCCGTCATGCAGACCGGCCCGTCCTATCTCGCGGCCTTCGACCGCACGACGGGCGACCTCGTCTGGAAGCACGATCGCGACGTGCCGGCTCCGTCGGAAGCGGCACAGAGCTACTCGACGCCGATCGTCGCCGCGGGCGATCCGGCGAAGGGCGAGCC
>CAIKWU010000237.1 GCA_903831155.1 uncultured Planctomycetaceae bacterium
CACCGAGGGAGGCAACGACTGGATCCGCGGCCGCGGTGGCGACGACACGATCGTCGGCGGCCAGCAGGGCGACCGGCTGTTCGGCGACGAGGGCCGCGACCGGATCACGGGCGGCGACACCGAGGCCAACTGGATCGAGGGGGGCGACGGCGACGACTGGTATCTCCACGGCGGCGCTGCGGCCGACGTGATCTTCGGCGGCGCCGGCAACGACGGGAATCTCGCCGCCGGCGGCGACGGTCTCCGCGGCGGCGGCGACAACGACCTCATCTTTGGTGGGACGGGCGACGACACGCTCTTCGGCGGCGACGGCGACGACACGCTCGTGGGCGGAGCGGGCACCGACCGAGTGTATGGCGACGCCGGATCCGACACGCTGTTCGTGATCGACGTGACCAGCGGCGGGGAATATGCGGCCGACCCGGCGGGCACCGGGGCGGACATCTACGACGGCGGCACCGACGGCGACACCATCGTGGTGAACGCCGACGTCGACTCGCTGCTCACGAACATCGTCGTGACGGTGTCCGGCCGCGTGAGCACCGTCGCCACGGTCGAGATCGGCCTGCTCGCCGGCGGCAGCGGCAAGAACCGGATCGACGCCTCGGGCTTCAGCGGCTCGACGGCGATCCGCGGCCTCGGCAACGACGACATCCTGCTCGGCGGCACCGGAGTCGACCGCATCTGGGGCGGCGACGGCGGCGACACGATCGACGGCAACGACGACAACGACCTCCTCTACGGCGAGGCGGGTGTCGACACCATCCATGGCAACGCCGGAATCGACCGCATCGAGGGGGGCAGCGGCGGCGACTCGCTCTTCGGCGACGCCGGCACCGACATCCTCTACGGCGGGGCCGACGGCGACACGCTCGAGGGTGGAGCGGACAACGATCTGCTCTTCGGGGAGGGGGGTGCCGACACGCTCCGAGGCGATGCGGGCGCCGACCTGCTTCGCGGCGGCGACCAGAACGACACGCTCGAAGGGGGCGCCGACGACGACATCCTCGACGGCCAGGCCGGCGACGACACCATGCGTGGCGGATCGGGCAACGACCGCCTCTCTGGAGCGGCCGGTTCCAACTGGCTCGACGGGGGCACGGGCAACGACACCTACGTGTTTGCCGGTGCGTTCAGCGACTCGGTCAACGAGGCGGCCGGTGCCGGCAGCGACACGCTCGACTTCACCGCGGTTACCGCGGGGCTGCAGATGCTCGTGGATCCGACGAACTCGTATTCCATTAGCGGCTACGACTCCGACGTTGGGGCCTACGTCGGCGCCTCCTACTACGCCAACACGATTGAGTCGATCCTGTTCGGCAGCGGCAACGACTTGGTCTCGATCCGCGAGGGCGCGGCGCTCGCCGCCACGATCGACGGCGGCACGGGCACGGACACGCTCTGGTACGCCGCCGAGGCCTACCGCTGGTCTGCCTGGGCGGCCGGCGTGACGGTCGATCTTGCCGCCGGCACGGCGAGCGGCCTGGCCGGCGCGACCGCGTTTGAGAACGTGTACGGCGGCAACGGCGGCGACACGCTCTCGGGCAACGCGGCCGCTAATCTGCTCTCGGGTGGTGCCGGGAACGACACCCTCACCGGCCGTGGCGGCGATGATTCGATCTACGGCGGCGACGGATCCGACACGCTCGCCGGCGGTCTGGGCGACGACATCTACTATTTTTTCCGCTCGGCAGCGGCCCAAACCGACACGGTCACCGAGGCCGCGGGGCAAGGAAGCGACACGCTCGACTTCCGCCAGGTGACCGGCCCGGGGGGCATCGACGCGGCGATCGGCGGCTCGATCGACGTCACGTTTGGCACCAACCGGGTGACCGTCGCCACCGCGGCGGGCATCGACATGGTGATGGGCACGGGGCAGGCCGACGTCTTCCGGCTCGCCGACGGCGCGGCCTTCGGCGGGCGGCTCGATGGCTACGCTAACCCGGGCTACGACTTCACCGACTTCGACACGCTTGATTACTCGGCGTGGACCTCGGCGGTGACGGTGAGCTACCTCGGCGCCCTCGACTTCACGTTCCTCGGCACGGCGACGGGCACCGCGAGCGTCCGCGGCCTCCGCCACGTGATCGGCGGCACGAAGAACGACACGTTCACCGCCGGCGGACTGCCGGTCTGGTTCGAGGGTGGTGACGGCGGCGACTCGCTCGCGGGAGGCGTCGGC
>CAIKWU010000238.1 GCA_903831155.1 uncultured Planctomycetaceae bacterium
ATGACCCATGCCAGCCTCGGCCGCGGCTCGTCGATGCCCTCGGGGTCGGTGCGGCACTCGCAGCGCAGGCGGCCCACCGTCGTCGCCCCGCTGGCAGGCATCGCCCAGCCCACCGCGACTCCGCACATGGTGACGATCGCGCACCACGACGCCGCCGGCCATCTCCCGCCTCGGCGACAGTCTCCGAACATCAGGGCGACGCCGTCGGGGATGACGTCATCCAACGTCCATGTCCGCATGGGATCCTCATCGCGGGGATGTGTCCGGCCGAGTATAGAGCCGCGTGCGCGGGCTGGTTGCCCGTCCATCCCGGCCCCCTCGATACTGCATGAGAGAACATCTCAATCCAACGGAGGTGGGCCTCATGTGGTGGAAACATCGGGCATGGCAGGGCATCGTCTGGGGCGGGATGCTCGCCCGCCTGGTCGCAGCCACGGAGCCTGCTCCATCTGCCAACGCCGGCGACACGCAGACAGCCGCGGGGCAGGCGGCGCCGCAGCATGGCCACGGGCCGCACGATTTGCAGGTTCGCTACGCGGCAGGTCGTCTGCGGGTCGCGGAGTTGGACCTCGCGAGAGCGCTCGCCGCGAATGAGGCCGTTCGGGATGCCATCGGCGACCGCGAGATCCAACGGCTTCGCAATCATGTTTCCATGCTGCGTCGCCAGGTCGATATTGCTCGCGAGCACCCCAGAACTGCGGCGCGGCAGACAGCGATCGCGGCGGCGGAAGCGGCCTGCACCGACGCGCGTGCCGATCTGGAGGCCGCCGAACGGGCCAATGACCGGGCGCCGGGCACCGTCAGCGGCATCAACATCGAGCGGCTCAGGGCAAAGGTCGACGTGGCCGACATCCGGCTCGAACTCTGCCGCAGCCCCGACTACGAGCTCTCGCTGATCGCGGAACTCGAATGGAACGTCGAGCAACTCACTGCCGAGGTGATCGACCTGCGGCACCGGCTCGAAACGAGCGGCAAGCACGACGCCGGCCAGCCGCGGTGAACGCGGGATTCTCGAATCTCAGCGAGAGGTCACGAGCATCGCCAGCCTCGCGGCAGCCTGGCGACCGGCACTCGCGAGGAGTTCGAGTTCGTCGCGGGTGAGGTCGCGGGGGGGCATGCAGCCGACGACGAGCACCCCCAGCCCGCGTCCCGACTCGCGGAGGGGCAGGCAGGTGATCCGCGCCCCGGGCAGCGTCGCCATGCCCCGGCCCGCCGGCTCGCCGAACTCGTGGCACCAGAGCATCACGCCGGAGTCCTCCGACGCATGATCGACCACCCCGGCGCGGCCCGCCGTGCACAGCTCGCCAGACGGAGTTCTGACCATCACCTCCGCGCGCCCGCCGGTCACGTCCGCCGCCATCGCGGCGAGCGCCACGCCCACGTCGTCGCCCGTGGCCGCCGCAGCCAGCCGCTGCGAGAGATCGAGCAGCCTCGTGAGGCGGCGTTCGGTGGTGACCGCCAGTTCGCGTTGGGCCAGCACCCGCACGATCAGTTCCGCCACCACGACGCCGGCCGACAGGAGCAGGATCAGCGACACGATCTCCTTCGTGTCGGACACGGCCAGTTCGAACTCGGGATGGAGAAAGAGGAGATCAATGCCCAGCGCCCCCAGCACCACCGCCAGCACGCCGGCGGCACGGCCGAGTCGCAGCGTCGCCACGACCGTGATCAGGAGCGACACCACCGCCATGTCGTGGTCATCGACCCATGGCCGCAGCATTCGGCCGACGAACAGCGCCGCGGCCACGACTCCGCCGACGATCGCCAGCATTCGCACCCACCGCCCGAGGCGATCCGGCGGCGAAGCCGGCGGCGGCGGAACTCCCTGATCCGACACCGCCGCCCCCGCCACGACCACGTCGATCGGACCGCTCTCCCGCACGAGCCGGTCGAGCACTGGTTCGCGAACCAACGCCCTCCATCTGCCGGGCCGCGGACGACCAACCACGATCCGCGTCGCCATCACGCGCCGCGCCTCGTCGATCAGCCCCGCCGCGACCGACGCCGCCGCCACCCGCGACGTCTGGCCGCCGAGCGCCTCGGCAAGGCGGAGATTCTCCTCCAGGGCCGCCGCCTCGGCCCCCGAATCTGGCCGGGCGAACGGGCGGCGAACCGTCACCGCCAGCCACTCGGCCCGCAGGCCGGCGGCGATGCGGGCGGTGTCGCGGATCGCCCGGGCCGATCCCGCACCGGCGCCGACGCCGACGACCAGCCGCTCCGCCACACCGCGTCCCCTGCCTGCCGTCGCTCGTTTGGTCTCCTCGACGTCGCTGCCCACCCGCCGGGCCATCCGCACCAGCGCGAGCTCACGGAGCTGGAGCAGGTTCGACCGCTTGAAGAACCGTTCGACCGCCTGCTTCGCCACCTCGGGCAGGTAGATCTTGCCGTCGCGGAGGCGACCCAGGAGTTCGTCGGGCGGCAGGTCGACCAGTTCCATCTCGTCGGCCCGCTCGAGGATCGTGTCCGGCACCGTCTCGCGAACGCGGATGCCCGTGGTCTCCTCGACGAGGTCGACCACGCTCTCGACGTGCTGCACGTTGAGCGTGGTGTGCACGTCGATGCCCGAGTCGAGCACCTCGAGAACATCCTGCCACCGCTTCTCGTGCCGCAGTCCCGGCGCGTTGGTGTGGGCGAGTTCATCGAGCAGCAGCACGGCGGGCCGGCGCACGATCGCAGCATCGAGGTCGAAGTCTCGAAGCACGTGACCTCGATACGCCACGTCCAGTCGCGGCAGGACTTCGATTCCCTCGAGCAGCCCCGCCGTCTCCCCGCGGCCATGTGTCTCGACGATGCCGGCGACGACGTCGACGCCCTCGGCCCGCAGCCGCTGCGCCGCCTGAAGCATGGCGTAGGTCTTGCCGACGCCTGGCGAGAAGCCGAAGAAGATCTTCAGGCGGCCACGTCCGGGAGACCGCTCCTCGCGGCGGACGGCTGCGAGGAGGGCGTCGGGGTCGGGCCGATCCGGGTCGCGGGTCATGGGGCGGTCCCCGAAGCCGCCTCCCGCTTCGGGCCGTCCAATGCTCGCAGCGCCTCGTTCAACCGCACCACGTTGACTCGCGGCTGTCCGAACACTCCGAGTGATCGCGGCTCGATCGTCCGCTCCACGAGGTCGCGAACCACCTCCGCGGTCAGGCCACGCGCGGCCGCCACGCGGGCCACCTGCAGCCGCGCCGCTGCCGGCGAAACATGCGGATCGAGGCCGCTCGCGCTCGTCGTGACGAGATCGATCGGAATCGGGCCGGCATGGGCGGGATTCTCAGCCTTCACCGCCGCCACCCGCTCCGCCACCGCGGCGGCAAGCGCCGGGTTGGTGGGCCCGAGGTTCGAGCCCCCGGAAACGCCGCCCGTCGCCGCCGTCGGCCGGCCGTGAAACCACTCGGGGCCGGACCAGGCCGCCGTGCGGTCGGCATCGAGCACGAGGTCGCCCGGGGGCGTCCCGCCGATGAACCTCGCCACGCCGGCGAGCACGACCGTGTAGGCGAGCGTGACCGCCGTGAACGCGACGACCAGCACGACCGCCGGGCGCAGCGTCGACCGCCAGGTGCCGTCGCGTGATTCCTCGAAACCGCTCATCAGGTCACCCCGCAGGCGGCGAGGAGGAGATCGATCGCCTTGATGCACGGAAACGGAAGGATGAGCCCGCCGAGGCCCCACATCAGGAGGTTTTTCCGGAGCAGCTCGGCCGCCGGACGCGGCCGGTACGTCACGCCGTTCATCGCCAGCGGCACCAGGCCCACGATCACCAGCGCGTTGAAGGCCACGGCCGAGAGCACGGCCGTCGTGGGTGAGTGCAGCCGCATCAGATCGAGGCGCTGGAGCTGCGGGTAGATGCTGCCGAAGGCGGCGGGCAGGATCACGAAATACTTGGCGATGTCGTTGGCGAGGCTGAAGGTCGTGAGGCTGCCACGGGTCATCAGCAGCTGCTTGCCGACGCGGACGATCTCGAGCAGCTTCGTGGGATCGCTGTCGAGGTCGACCATGTTGCCGGCCTCCTTGGCGGCCTGGGTGCCGGAGTTCATCGCGACCGCGACGTCGGCCTGAGCGAGCGCCGGCGCGTCGTTGGTGCCGTCGCCCGTCATCGCCACGAGGTGCCCCTCGCTCTGGTAGCGGCGGATCATCGCCAGCTTCGCCTCGGGCGTGGCCTCCGCGAGGAAGTCGTCGACACCCGCCTCGGCGGCGATCGCGGCCGCCGTGAGCGGATTGTCGCCCGTGATCATCACGGTGCGGATGCCCATGGCCCGGAGGTCCTTGAACCGCTCGGCGATGCCCCCCTTCACGATGTCCTTGAGCTCGACGACTCCGAGC
>CAIKWU010000239.1 GCA_903831155.1 uncultured Planctomycetaceae bacterium
CCTCGAGCACCGCCGCCGCCGAGAATGCCGTGAGCATTCCCCGCGCGGTGGGCTGGCTCGACAACGGCGACGGCTCGCTGACGGTGGCCTACGCCGCCCCGGGCGACACCAACATCGACTGGTCAATCGACATCCTCGACGCCTCCAACTTCCTCGCGGCCGGCAAGTTCGACACCGGCTCCCCGGCGATCTGGATCGAGGGCGACTTCAGCTACGACGGCGTCGTCGACATCCTCGACGCCGCCGACTTCTTCTCAACCGGTCTCTACGACGCGGGCAACTACAACTCGGCCCCCGGCATGAGTGGCGGCGTGGCCGCCGTGCCGGAGCCGGCGGGGATCGGGGCAATCGGCCTCCTCGTGGCGGCAGCCGCCGCGGTCGCACGTCGGCGACGGAGTTGAACCATTCTCATGCCGCGCGTCGCAGACGTGCGGCACGGCGGGCGACCAGCAACGACACCGCCGTCACCAGCGTCCAGGTGGACGACGGCTCGGGAACGGCCGCGACGAGTGCCGCCGCTCCCCCAGCATAGGGCCCGGTGTCGAACAGCCCGGTTGCGACAAAATCGGCGGCGTCGAGGATGTCGACGACGCCGTCGTATGTGAAGTCACCCGACTGCCAGACCGCCGGCAGACCGACGTCGAACAGTCCGCCTGCGAAGAAGTTGGCTGCGTCAAGGATGTCGATGCTCCCGTCGAGGTTCGTATCCCCTGTCGCCGAGCAGCCGACAGTCACGGAGCCGTCGCCGTTGTCGAGCCAGCCGAGCGACCGAGGCAATCCCGCCGCCACCTCTGCGGCGACCACGCTCGAGATCATGCCGCTCGTGCCGGCCCAACTCCCACCGTCGCGGCCTGCGACGAGCGACGCCATCAGCGACTCGGGAGAGAGCCCGGCCGTGATCGTCAGGCCGCCGGCCGCGACATCGACCGTTCCTCCGGTCAGGTCGAGCCGCGCGAGCGTCGCCCGGCCGACCGTTCCCACGACGAGCCTCGCGCCCGCGGGGACCGTCGCTCGGGCAGTGGCCAGGGCCCGCTCATGCCCGAGCACCAACTCGCCCGCAGTCACCGCTGCGGTGCCAGTGAACGTGTTCGCCCCGGCGAGCACGAGCCGCTCCCCGTCGACCACCAACCTGCCCCCGCCGCTCACCGGGCCAGAGAGGGTCTGGGGGCTCGTGCTCCGGTAGATCCACTGGGCTCCGGTGGCGACCGTCAGCCCGCCACGGTGGTCCGCGGTTGGACCGATCGTCGCCTGCCCGGCGAGTACGAGCGACCCGCTCGACACCGTGATCGGACCGTCCATCGGCCCGCCACCGGTGATCACGAGACCGCCGCTGCCCGCCTTGCGAAACCCGCCCTTCCCGGAGAGCCGACCCGCTACGGTCAGCGTGCCCGCATGGTTGAACACGACGGCGCCGTCGTTGACGAGCTGCGAGCTCGCAAACGCCACGCTCGCCCCCCCCAGGCCGACCTGAAACGTCCCGCCCGCCACCGTGGTGAGCCCCGAGTAGCTTCCACTGCCAATCTGCAGGAGGCCGGGACCGGTCTTGGTGAGGCTGCTCGGGCCCGTGGCGTTGTCGAGCACGCCATTGGCGAGCATCACGTCGGAGGTCATCGTCGCCACGACGAGTTCGAGATCGTCCCCCACGACGACGTTGAGCAGGGGGGAGCCGCCGATCGTCAGCCTCCCGCTTCCCGCCTGCAGGATACCGTTGGCCGTGAGCGTGGCACCGTTGTTGTTCGACGTCTGCGTGCCGCCCGTGCCGGTGTACGTGAGCGTGTGGATGCTCCGGGCAATCCCCATCACCGCGAAGGCGGATCCCGGGCCCACGACGTAGTTGACGGCCGAGTTGTCGCCGGAAGGGATTCCGCCGAAGGCTCCGCTGCCGGACAGGACCGTGCCCCCCGTGGAGGCGGCAACGCTGCCGCCTACGACGGTGGCATACCGTGTCGCCGTCCCCGAGCCCGTAAACGCCCACGGGCCGATGAGGCCGCTGATGGTCGTCGTGCTGGTCGTGATGATCGGGCCCGCGAGGTCGTCGAATCGCGCCGTCGCCCCGGCGAGCCGCGTGATCGCGCCGACCGAGAGCGTGCCGGTGGCGACGGCATTGCCCACCACCGCCTCGCCCGCGGCGAGTTTGAGGCCCGCCACCGACTGCACGCCCGGCACCTGACGGGCCAGCGTGAACGTGCCGCCGGCGATCACGAGGCTCCCCGTCGATCCAAGCGCCCCGGTGACCCGCACGCCGCCGCCGTCGATCCTGGTCGAACCCGTGTAGGTGCTCGTGCCCGAGAGCGTGAGCAGGCCCGGCCCCGCCTTGGCGATCCCACCGCCCCCCGACACGCGGCCGCCGACGAGCAGGTCGCCGCCATCGGCCGACGTCGTGAAGCCGGTCCGCTGAAACGTGAGGGCGATCGCGTCGTGGATCGTCTGGAGATTCGGGCTCAGGTTCGCAATACCCGCGGTGAGCGTGAAGCCGTTGGTGCCGGCGATCCGCGGACTGATCGTGTAGGCGGGCGCGTCGGTGGCGAACTCGATGCCGGCGATCGCACTCGATGGGGGCGTCATCAGATCGTTGGTCAGGTTCGTGCCGGCCGGGCCCGCCGCCCCGAAGACCAGCCGCTTGACGTCCGAAGGCAGCGATCCGCCCCAGTTGGCAGCAACGTTCCACGCGGTCGACGTGCCCGACCAGACGGCCGTCGCAGGATCCGCGACCGCGGTCAGCCTGCCGGTGGACTCCACGAATGCCCGACCACGGCCGTCGAGCCATTTCCCGGCATCGGCCGAAAACCCTTCGACCGAGAAGGTGTCGCCGTAGACGGTGTTGGCCGCGGTGACGAGCGGCCACGACGTTCCACTGGCTGCGGCCGTGACGAACTGCAGGGTGCCGTTGAGCCGCACGCGGCCCGCCGTCGGCCCGCTGATCGAGTTGGTGGTGCCGTTGGCCCCGAGCACGAATCGCTGGTTCGCCCCGGCCGCGAGTTCGAACCGGCCGCCGACCACGATGCTCCCCGTGTAGGCGTTGTCGGGGGAGAGAAACCGCACGTAGCGGGCATCCTCCGTGGGCCCGTCCGTCACCGGCACGGAGAGCTTGCCGGTGCCGAGCACCCGCGACGCAATGTCGACCGTGCCCTGTTTGGCGCGGACCGTGGAGTCGGAGGCCACGGTCATCTGGCCGGCCAGCCGAAACACATCGGCCGTCGTCGAGTAGTGGTGGATCCAGCCTCCGTCGAGGACCAGCGCGGGGATCGTCGTCGTGCCCGCGGTGCCCGTGCCCTTGTAGAACAACCCGCCCGCGGGGTCGTTCTTGTTGTTGATCGTCAGCGCGTCGCCGTAGAATCGAAAACTACCGCCACCCGCCGGCGTGCGGAGCGCGAAGTCGCCCGTGGAGTAGGCCGCGCCGGGATGCGCAAAGTGAGTGTCGCTCCACCGTGACTGATGGTTGAATCCTGATTCGCCCAGGGGGTCGTTCGCGGTGAGCGTCACGACCGTGGCATCAGAAGGCTCCGCCCTCGACCCGATGCCGAGGTCGGCCCGCATGCCGTAGACGATCGCCACCTGCCGCTGCCTGTTGATCTCGCTCCCCTCGCTGTCGTAGTTCAGGCCGTAGGGCCAGAAGTGGATGCTGTCCCCACGGATGGCGGCCTGCTCACCGTCGAACTGCCGCACGAGCCTCCCGGCCAACGGGCCCGACCAGGTCCCGGTCGAGAGCAGGCCGCTCCAGTTCCCGGAGGGAAGCCCGAGATAGTGGGCCATCTCATGCATCGTGACCCGCTCGTTGGGCCAGGTGCCGCCGAAGCCGATGCTGCCGCCATAACTCGCCTGGGCCGTGGGAATGCCGGCGTTGTAGTAGACGTAGATGTTCGCGTTGCCGAAGTCGCCGTAGGCGTTGTAGCGGCTCACCGCCGAATCGAGGGCGGCGATCGCGGCATTCCGCCGGGCGTCGCTGTCCCAGGCGCCACCCACGTTGAACGCCAGGGCCGCCGCCGCGATCTCGGGCACGACGCCGGCCATGGCGGCGAGGACCATGATCGCGGCCCGGACGTGCATGGTCATATCCGGAGACCTTCGGCAATCCGGTGCTGGAAACCCCGTCCCTACGCGGCCCGCGGCGGTCTGGTTCGGCTGCGTCGGCCCCGCACGGCGACCGCGGCGGCTGCCGCCACGAGGAGGCCGATCGCCCCGATCCCCGCCGGCTCCGGCACGGCGGCCACGCCGCCACTCATGCCGGGGGCCGAGTTGTAGTTGCCCGCGTCGTAGAGACCGGTGGAGAAGAAGTCGGCGGCGTCGAGGATGTCGACGACGCCGTCGTAGCTGAAGTCGCCCTCGATCCAGATCGCCGGGGAGCCGGTGTCGAACTTGCCGGCCGCGAGGAAGTTGGAGGCGTCGAGGATGTC
>CAIKWU010000240.1 GCA_903831155.1 uncultured Planctomycetaceae bacterium
GGGGTAGGTACCTACACATTACTGTCCCTTTCGCCGCTGTCCCCGTATTGCTACGGTTCTCGCTCGACTTGCATGCCTAATCCACGCCGCCAACGTTCACTCTGAGCCAGAATCAAACCCTTCAATTGATTGGTTCGTCAGGCTGCGACCGCCGAAGCGACCGCAGCGTTGATTCGCCGGAATCTCGTGAAGAGACTCGACCTGTCTGATTGAATAAATGGTTCGTGATCGCTCGGTCGGTTGCCCGACCTTACGGTCACTCGCCGGTCACGATCGCGTGCCGGCCGAAACCAAAAGAGATCAACTGCCGAATTGTCAAGGATCAGTTCGACGCGAGTGGCGTTGCCGCTCCTCGCGTCGAGCCCCCAAGCATAGCAGCGGCGTGCCCGCGGTCAACAGGCTCGCCTGCCGCCGGAAAAATTTGGGGGACCCCCGTTCATCGGCAGGCCGGCGACGGGGATCCAAGCAATACGGGGCTCGCCGGCACGTTGTTCACGCCCGCGGCCGGATTTCGGTTTGGAGCCTATTTTTCTGCATCGAGAACGACTGGGACGTCGAGCTGGTGCCCTTCCCGCTCAACGGTGATGAGCACCTGGTCCCCGGGATTTCTCGACTCCACAGCCGACAGAAAATCGTCCGCAGTCCGCACGGCTTGCCCAGCCACGGCGACGATCAGATCCGCTCCGGACCGATCCACCCGCGAGGTTTCCACCGTGAATGGCCCCTGGCGGCGGCGTTCCCTGACGACCTTGAATCCTCGTAGTCCAGCCCGCTCGGCCGGTCCATCCGGGGCCAGTTCGGCCACCACCAGCCCGGCATCGGACTGGTACACCCTGGCGATTCCCGCGTCGGGACGGACCACCTTTCCTTGGCGGATCAACTGGGGAACGATCCTCGTCAGGGTGCCTGCAGGGATCGCGAACCCCACGCCCGCACTCTGGCCAGTCCGGCTCGCGATCGCCGTCGTCATCCCGATCAGGTGGCTGCCGCTGTCGACGAGCGGGCCGCCGGAGTTCCCAGGATTGATGGCCGCGTCTGTCTGAATGATCGACTTGATCGTCCGACCGGTCCGCGTCGGCAGTGATCGGTTGAGGCTGGAGATGATGCCGGTCGTCAGAGTCCGCTCCAGTCCGAACGGGTTGCCGATCGCGAACACCCGCTGCCCCACCCGCAGGTCGGCGGAACTTCCGAAGGTGACGGGGTGCAGGATCTCCTCAGGCGCATCCACCTTCACCACGGCCACGTCGGTGGCCGGGTCGATGCCGACGATCCGGGCGGCGTGAGACGAACCGTCGTAGAGCATGACCTGGATCTCCCGGGCCCCCTCCACGACGTGGAAGTTGGTGAGGACATGGCCCTGGCGATCCAGCACGACCCCCGAGCCGGCACCTTCGGACGGCACCTCCATCAGAAACAGCCCCGTGGCGACAGTCGCCTTGGTGTTGATGTTCACCACGCTGCGGTTCACCGCCTCGTATACGGCGATGTTCGTCTGCTCCTCCGCGCTGAATGCCCGCGAGGAAGGGGCGGGCGGGGGCGGTGATGGTGGTAAACCCGGCGTTTGGCCGACGGCAGGCCATGGAAACAGGAGAACCGCGACCCCACAGGCGAGCCCCCTCCCACCGACCGGTGGCACCGTTCGCCTCGGCTTCATCAATGGCATGGATGGCCTCTTCGCCGCTGGGCCGGCTTGCTCCAATCGTTGGTTCGAATCTGCGAAGTCTTCGTGGATCCTGACCGCGGGAGCGATCGTACGACTGGTTCGCTCCCCGTTATGCCGAGTCGTTGGCGATAGGCCAACACCGATCGCCGGGCCATCCATGGCCGCCGATTCACGCCCTCTGGCTCCCAAAACCGCTTTCTCGGACGGCCAGAACGGCCTTGGCGGTTTGGAAGGGGGCAAAATATGCTCTGTTTTCCGACCGTTCGCCATGTCCGCGCCCCGGAGCATGCCCATGTTCTGCCGTCTCGCCGCCCTTGTGGCAGCCATTGTCCTCGCTGGCCCCGCCTGTTCGACGGGTGTTCTCGCCGCGGACACCTCGACCGTCACGTTCGTCGAGGCCTCGCCGGTGTCCGCCGGTGGTGACGCTGTGACCGCGGTGGGCCTCCGTTCGCGGGCGGAATCCCGCCCCGATGCTGCCGCCATCGTGGTTCTCGTGGACACATCGGCGAGCCAGGCGGGGGCGTACCGCACCGAGTCGCTCGAAGCGGTCAAAGCCGTCCTCGGTGCCGCAAGGCCTGGCGATGTCATCTCAATCGCCGCGATCGACGTGGCCTGCAACCGGCTCACACCCTCGTTCCACCGAGCGGACGATGCCGCCATCGCCAAGTCGATCGAGACGCTTCAAGCCCGCACACCGCTCGGGTCGACCGATTTCGTGGACGGCCTTCTGGCGGCCTCGCAGTGGCTTGCGGACCGGCCGGAACCGCAGTTCGTGGTCTACATCGGAGATGGCACCGGCATCGAGGGAGTCGATCCGGACGAGTTCGCCGCGTGTATCACGCGACTGGCAGACGCGCGGATCGCGGTGTCGAGCGTGGGAGTTGGCCCGCAGGTCAACTGGCCGCTGCTCGCCGCCACCGCCGCCGGCACCGGTGGCCTCTTTGCCCAGACCAGCGCCGGCAACGATGCCGCCAAGACCATCGCCGCGGCTCATGTGCATGCCATTTCCTGGCCCGGTTCCGCCACGTGCAGCATGCCGGGCGGCAAACAGACTCGATTTCTGCCCGCACGCCTGCCGCCCCTGCGGTCCGATCGTGACTCGGTCATCCTCGCCGATGGAAACGCCGGTGGCGGTGCACTCGACGTGACGATCGCCTCGGGGCCGGATGCCGGTGCCTCGATGAAGCTCTCCCTGCCAGCCTGCGATCCCAGCGATGCCAACGCGTTTCTCGCCGAACTCTCGAGGAATGCCAGGCCGACAAAGGGCGTGTTTCTCCCGCTCTTGGGACGTGAAGGGCTCACGGTCGCCCAAGACATCATCCGTCGTGAGGCCGCCCAACTGGCGATCCTGTCAAAGCAGGCGGAATCGACCGGCGCCCACGACTCGGCGGTCCGGCTGGCGGAGGCCTCGCTTCGCCGAGACCCCGACAACGTCGAGGCGGCCGTGGTCCGGCAGACGGCTCTCCGGCAGGCCGAGCCCCTCGCGGAGGAACTGCCGCCCGGATCGCCGCCGGCAGTGGCCGACATTGCGCCACTCGACGAAGCGGGCACGGAACTCGCCGAGATGGCTGCCATGCGGCAAGTGAACGCCCAGGCGCTCGAGCGCGACGTGGCGGTGCGGATCCGCGACGCCCGCCGAATCCTCGCCACCGATCCCGACGGCGCCCGCGATCTGCTCAAGGACGCCAGGGAAGTCGTGGCGCGATCCACCGATCTCGACGCGGCGGCCCGCGACCGCCTCACCGCCCAGATCGAGATGCGGATTCGCGAGGCCAACGTGCGTTCCCGCGAGAAGGTCGAGTGCGAGCTCGCGGAGGAGCGAAAGGCGGCGATCGGCCGTGAACGCCAGCGACTCAACACCGAACTCGACGCCCGGGAAGCCAAGCTCAAGCAGCTCGTGAACCGCTACAACGCGCTCGTGGAGGAGGGCATCCGTCTCGGCTACTCCCAGTCGGAGCGCTATCCAAAGATCGTGCAGGGCGAAGCCGTCACCGGGTACGAGGAGCCCTCGACGGCGTTCCTCGAGGCGGAGCGGGTCGTCGGCGACGAGATCCTTCGCGAAACGGGTGAACTCTACGCGAACTACCCGATACCGATGCCCGCCCGTGAACTCGGCCGTACCGCTTCGCTCGTGGCCAAGATCCGCGAGTACGACGCCGAGAACTACCGCACGCGACGCGACCGGGAACGTGGCTTCATGGACCAATTGCACCTCGTCGACGTGGCGGCGATTCCGTTTCCGGACGACCCGCCGATCATCTACCCCACCGCTGCCAACTGGAAACGACTGAGCGACCGCAGGAGCAAATACAAGCCAGCGGCCTATGACCCGTTGAGTCCGGTGGAAAAAAGGATCAACGAGGCACTGGAAACTCAAACTGGACCCGGGTTCAGTTTCGAGATGAACTCCCTCAAGGATGTGAAGGCCGCGATCGAAGGTCAGTATGGAATTCCGGTCGTCTTCGA
>CAIKWU010000241.1 GCA_903831155.1 uncultured Planctomycetaceae bacterium
GGGCCGAAGCCGAACTGCACCGACTTCGAACTGTACGACGTCGACCAGGAGACCGTCGCGACGGTGCCGGACGACGAGGTCGACCAGTTCGGGTTGTTGGTGGGAGAGGTCGTACTCTGCCAACTGCCGCCGGCATCGCCGTAGAGCGTGGTGCTGTTGCGATCCCAGTAGAAGTCGGTGGCAAAAACGGCGTTCGCGGGCACCAGCCCGGCCATCAGGATGCGGGCCGAGATCAGGACGGCAACGACGGCCGTCGAACGACGCAGGCGACGCATGAGCGAACTCCTTCGCACAAGGAAACGAAATCCCCCCGACTCCCCGGACCGGCGGCAGGTTACCCGCCGGCGGGTCCACTCCACAAGCGCGACCAGCAGGCCTGGCGTCTCAGGGACCGCCGGGACGGCCCCGCTTTGGGGGCAAGGACTTCATCTTGCGAGCAGAGGCCGGAGCGGCAATGCTGTGCGTTGGGGGTGTCGCGGATTGAGTTGCGGCTGGGGAGGTTTGCCATGCGAACGATGCGAAGCGACAGGCGGGCGCGAGGCCGACGGGACGCAGTGGGCCGGGGCCGCGGCTCGCTGCGACGCCATCGCCATGGTTTCACCCTTGTCGAACTCCTCGTGGTGATCGCGATCATCGGGGTGCTGATCGGCCTGCTGCTGCCATCGGTGCAGTCGGCTCGGGAGTCGGCCCGGCGGATGTCGTGCTCGAGCAAGATCCGCCAGGTCGGTTTGGCGATCGCCAACTTCGAGAGCGCCCGTAAGCGGCTTCCCGCCGGCCACGTCTACGTGACCCAGTCGCAGCCCGCCTGGGGGTGGGGCGTGCTGGTGCTGCCGTTCATGGAGCAGGTGCAGGTCTACGACACGCTCAATCCGACCAAGACGTCGCTGACGGTTGCCTGCAACATTCTGAAGAGTTCGTCCGGCCGCACGCAGCCCGTCGGGCAGGCGCTGATGCGAAGGCTCGAGTCGTTCCGCTGCCCGACCGACATCACGCCCGACCAGAACACGCTGATCGATTTCGGGGGCGTGAGCACGGGCCAGTCGGTGCTCGCCTGCCAGACGGGCAGCGACCCCGGCCTGAGCACGTCGAACTACATCGCGTCGGCGGGATCCAACCCGCCCTACAACGACTGCGGCTGGGACAACAGGAACGAGCCGCAGTGCGACTACGACGCCGTGAGCCAGAACTATCCGGCCGATGGCTGCTTTTTTGGCCGCGATTCGATGCTGGGAATCCGCCTGCGAGACATCCCCGACGGGCTCTCGAAGACGATCTACCTCGGCGAGCGCTGCGGAGGAAACGACTACGGCGCCGTCCAGCAAGGACTCGCGACCTATGCCGCCGTCTGGGCGGGCAACGGTCGCGGCAGCGGCGGCACGGGGCCCAAGGGCGCCGGCCGGATCTACGGCCGGACGGCCTTCTTTCTCAACGATTTCCTCACCGCCAACACCGGCAAGGGCTACAACAGCTTCCACGCCGGGGGCACGCAGTTTGCGTTCGGCGACAACTCGGTCCGCTTCGTCTCGGAGAACTGCGACCATGACATCCTCAGGAAGATCGCCAAGCGCGACGAGGGGCTCTCGCACCCGATGATTCCGGGCACCGTCGGAGACATGCCGCCGTGAGCAGGACCGCTCCCCCACGCCCGCCCCGTCGTCGAGGACACACGAGCCATCGCCTCGGTCGTGCGCTGCTGCTGGCGGGTGCCGTCGCCGTGGCGGGCTGCCAGAGGATCGTCGACGTGACCGGTACGGTGCTGCTCGACGGCAAGCCGGTCAAAGGAGTGATCGTCGTCTTCGATCCTCCATCGACCGATCAGCCCCGCGGGGTCGCGTCGACGGACGAGAACGGCGTCTACCGGTTGCGTCGCCTCGGGCCGGGCAGCAAGCCGGGGGTGCCGACCGGTTCGTACAAGGTGAAGGTGATGTCCGACATGGACAATCCTGGCGGCGGCCGGATTCCGGAGAAGTACTACCGGGATTCGCCGCTCACCCGGGACGTGAGCGGACCAAGCCCGCACACCTACGACATCGAGCTCTCGACGAAGTAGGCGACGCGCGAAGGGGCGGTCGGTGCCGGTGCTGGGGGCACGCGGCCTCACGGCCGGTCGGCTTGCACTCTCCCCGCACTCAAAGTTGGATCAAGTGTGAGCCGTATACGACGTGTTTGCCGGCGCCCGTGGTGAGGATGGCCGCCATGGCATGCCAGCATGGTGCGTCTCGTCACGCGCGTGTTCATGGAGGGAACCCTTGCCTTCGCACCCAGAGCAGCGGCTGCGTGATCGGCACGTTCCGGCAGACCTCGGGATCCGACGGATCGGCGGGCAGTCGCTTCCAAAGATCGAGCAAGGCCGGATCGCGAAAGGCCAGGCCGGCGAAGAGCAGGTGCGGCTGCCGCATGGGCCAGCCGTCCCAGTGCTGCACGTCGGGCGACTTCGGCCACGATCCCTTGTCGGCGAGGAAGGGCTGCAGCCAGGTCACCGCGCGGCGGATGCCGCGGCCGTCGGGCAGTTCGAACGCCCAGAGGTCGTCGTCGGGCGTGGAGAGGATCTGGCAGAGCGTGGCCATCTGGTCGAGTTGGAAGATCGAGTAGCCGTAGGGCTTCGTCCGCCCGAGTTCCTCCGGAAATGAGCCGTCTTCGGCCATCTGGTTCGGTACGAAGACCTCGCGGAACTGTCGGCGGCACGCGGCCAGGATCGCCTCGTCGCCCGTGAGGTCCGCGAAGGCGGCGAACTGCACGAAGTAGGCCACGGCATGGTTGTTCTTCGCGGCGGCCTCCTTCCGGCCGTTCTCGCTCGTCGCCATCCAGGTGCAGAGGTCGGCGAACCACCGCGTCATGCCCGTGACCGTCTCCTCCGGCAGGGCGTTCTCCCGGGCGAGCACCTTCACGGCCCGGGCCACCTCGATGAGGTGGAGCCCATCGATGATTCCGGCCGGTCGCCCCGACGACACGCCCGGCACCGCCTGGGCATGGGTGAGGTGCGGGTTCATCCGCGTGGCGGGGTCGAGGAAAAACACCCGCAGGAGGTCGTCGGCCTTTGCGGCATAGCTGGCTTCGCCGGTCACGAGCCGTGCGGCGGCGAGCGCCGCGATCCGGTCGCGGATCGTGTTCACGGCCTGCCGGTGGGCGACGAAGTTGCCTGGATTGGTCTCGCCGTCGCGGCGGATGTAGGGCAGCCCGTCGGGCTTCGTCGGATCGGGCCACCAGTAATCGCCGTTGGACGTGAAGTCGTTCGCTGAGCCTTCCGCGTGCGGCGGGCGATGTGCGGTGATCGTCAGCGGTGGCTGGGCCAGCGCGGCGTCGGCAGCCTTCAGGATGCGCTCGCGGTCGATCGCGGCGACGTCGATCGCAGCCGCCGAGGCCGGCTTCTCGGGAGCGGTGGCCGCGGCGGGCGACGTGGGGGCTGGGGCGGCCGGCTTCGCCGCAGGCTCGGACTCGAGGGTCAGGAACGCCGACCGCAGGACTGACGACGTGACCGCCGCCACGGCCTTGCGTCCGGAGAGCACGATCCGGATCCGCGCCCGGCCATTGGCCAGCTGCACCACGCGGGACCCGTCGGGCGTGCCCAGGTTGTCGATGAGCACGCCCTCGCCGACCAGGCCGAACCGGACCACGCCCGCGGCGTCGAGGCAGACGCTTCCCTCCTTGTCGAGGGCTGCGGCCTCGAGGAGCACGGCGGTGCCGTCTCGCGACACTTCCTCGAGTGCGAACTTCGTCGGCTTGCCCCACGGCGCAGTGCGGTAATCGAACGCGATCTCGTCGGTGAGCTCCGCGCCGGCCGCCGTCTTCGCGACCGCCCTCACCGTGTTGCGGCCGGCGACGAGCGGCACGCTCCAATGGAGGCCTGCGGCAGGATACTCGGCGATGTCGCGGGTCTTCGTGCCGGCCGACGTGCCGTTGATGATCAGCTCCACCTGCGGGCAGTTGGAGTAGACGCGGATCTCCTTCGCCTCGCCCGGCTTGCCCCACCGCTCCCGCCAGCCGTGCCCGAGCACGTGCACCATCGGCTTCTCGGCCCAGTAGCTCTGGAAGACGTAGTAGCTCTCCTTCGGGGTTCCGTCCCGGGTCACCACGCCCTTCTGGTTCACCCGCGGCACCGGGTTCTCGGGCCGCAGCGGCGTGGAGAAATCCTTGAAGATCCAGGCGGCGGCGCCGGTCAGGTTCGGCATCCGCTCCTGCTCGTGGAGGTGCCAGTCGAAGAGGTTCACCATGTAGCTCTCCGACCAGTCGCCGTCCTTCGACATCCGCACCTTGCCGCCCGACGCCTTGTAGGCCTTGCCCACCTCGGCGGTCCCCTGCCCTTCCGCCACCTGCTCGAGCATCCGGTCCGGCTCCTCGGAGAACC
>CAIKWU010000242.1 GCA_903831155.1 uncultured Planctomycetaceae bacterium
AGCCGGAGACGTCGGTACTCTTGCCGAGGATCAGTGGCGCCGAGATCCGGTTGACCGATCCGGCCACACCACCGCTGATGACGGAGGCGTTGGCGGTGGCGTTGTTGAGCACGAGGGCCGACGTGCCGGTGATGTCGGTGGTGACGGCACCGGACGAGCCGCCGAACCAGATCGCGCCGACCGTCGTGGTGCCCGCGGCGGCGACGCCGTCGGCGAGATCCAGCGACAGGCTGCTCGCGAGGGCTCCCTGCAGGTTCGCGGTGTCCGCGGTGGTGGAGGGGGTGCCGGTGTTCGGATCCCAGTTCGCGGCGTTGTTCCAGGCCTGCGTGCCCCCGCCGAGGACGTTCCAGGTGTATGGGGCGGCCGAGGCATGCGAGGGCGAGAGCAGGGCCGCGCCGGCCGCGATGGTGAGCGAAGCGAGAATCTTGCGAAACGACATGAGCGAGGTTCCTTTCCCTGAAGTCGGCCGAGTGCGGGTATCGCGCGGTGAAGTTTGCCGAGGGGAGGCTGTTGGCGTTCCAAATCCCCTCCGACTCGACGCACGGTATCCGCGCGTGACGCCTTCGACAATGGCCCGGAGACGCTCGAAACCCACAAAGTGACGAATCGGGCACGGGCAGGGACGAATCGGCGGAATCTGCGAAACCAAAGCGTGATCGTTGCGCGTCACGCGGCGGTGCGACGGCCCGGGCGGCGCAACCTGCTGCAACTAGCGGACGTGTCGTTGCGAGTCGCGAACCGCAGGACGACGACCGTTCGGAGGCGGTATGTTTCGAATCCGTGGTCGCTCATCGGGTCGATGAACGACGAGGCTGGTTCACATCGTCCGCGAGTGCCAGATGAGACGATCCAGAGATGGATGGGCCGAGCGCATCGGGTCGGCGGTGATGGTGGCGTGCCTCGCGGTCACGTGCGGCGCCGAGCCGCCCGCCGCCAGCGACTACGAGCGGGTGATCGCGGGCCGTGCGGAGAAGATCGTGGCGACGCTCGACGGCGTCTCGGCCGAGGCCGGCAACCGGGTTCGCGAGGCGGTCATCGACTTCTCGCGGACCGTGAATGCGTGGCACGAGACGCACGGGGCCCGCCGGCGGGAACTGAAGTCGCGGCAGGACGACGAGGCGAGGGCCGACCTCGCGGCACTCGAGGCGGAGCTGGCGAAGGCCCGCGATGGCTTCGTGGCGAGACTGTCGGTCGACCTCTCGCCCGACGAGGTCGCAAAGGTCAAGGATGGTCTCACCTACAACGTGCTCCACGTGACGGAGCGGGCCTACCGCGAGATGATCGACCGGCTCACCGACGAGCAGCAGGCGCGGATCCACGACTGGCTCGTGGAGGCCCGGGACCTCGCGATCAGCGAGGGGAGTTCCGACGCCAAGCACGGCGTGTTCGGAAAGTACAAGGGCCGCATCAACAACTTTCTCAGCCAGCAGGGATACGATCTGAAGCAGGAAGAGCGGAACTGGCAGGCGCGGCGGAAGGCGGCGGCGGCCGGCACCGACACGAGCACGAAGGAGTCGAAGTGATGAGGATCGCGACGATCGGGGCGTGGGCGGCGGGAGCCATGGTCGTGGCGTTGGCCGGCGTCGCGTCGGCCCAGTACCCGCAGTTCTCCGATGAGATTCGCCAGCGTTCGGAGGCGAGCAAGGCCGAGGCCGACCGTCGGTCCGACGAGGCGTTCGCCAGGGCGATGCCCGCGATCGAGGCCTGGGCGACGAAGGGCAAGCCGTTCATCCAGGACGCCTCGAAGCCGGGCGACCTGCCCCAGGCCGCGGTTCCGGCGTTTCCAGGCGCGGAGGGAGGCGGCATGCACTCCTTCGGCGGCCGCGGCGGCAGGGTTTTCGTGGTCACCAGCCTCGACGACTCGGGCCCCGGCACGTTTCGGGAGGCCTGCGAGGCTGGCGGCCCGCGGATCGTGGTGTTCAACGTGGCGGGCATCATCCGGCTCAAGGACCGCATCCGGATCCGCGCGCCCTACATCACGATCGACGGCAGCACGGCGCCGGGCGACGGTGTCTGCATCGCGGGCAATACCGTCGAGCTCGACACCCACGACGTGGTGATCCGCCACATGCGGTTTCGCCGCGGCGAGACCGACGTGGGCGACCGCAACGACTCGATCGGCGGCAATCCAATCGGCAACATCATGATCGACCACGTCTCGGCGAGCTGGGGCCTCGACGAGAACATGAGCATGTATCGCCACATGTTCCACCCGCCCGACGGCGGCAAGGATCTGAAGCTGCCGACGGTGAACATCACGATCCAGAACAGCATCTTCTCGGAGGGGTTGAACACGTACCACCACGCCTTCGGCTCGACGATCGGCGGCACCAACTGCACCTTCATGCGGAACCTCTGGGCCAACAACACCGGCCGCAATCCGAGCATGGGCATGGGGGGCGACTTCACGTTCGTGAACAACGTGATCTTCAACTGGCGGCACCGCACCACCGACGGCGGCGACGGCACGAGCCGCGTGAACTCGATCGGCAACTACTTCAAGCCCGGCCCGGGCACGCCCGCGAGCCGGCCGATCGCGTGGCGGATCCTCAAGGCCGAGTCGCGGACGAAGCCGCCGGCCGAGAAGGAGTTCGGCAGGTTCCACGTGACGGGCAACGTGATCGAGGGCAACGAGAAGGTGACCGCCGACAACTGGGCCGGGGGCGTGCAGTTCGCCGACGAGGAGGACGTGAAGGGGGAGAGCCTCGACGACCTGGCGCGAAAGTATGCGGCGTCGAGCCGGGCGGACGAGCCGTTTCCGCATGCGCCGCTCCGCATCACGTCGGCGAAGGAGGCCTACGACGAGGTGCTCGCGAACGCCGGGGCCACCCTGCCCCGCCGCGACGCGGTGGACGAGCGGGTGGTGGGCATGGTGCGATCCGGCGACGTGGGCCATCCGGTGGTGGAGCCCGACCTGTTCGAGAAGCTCAACCAGGTCCGCTACACGGAGGAGCGGGTACGGGAACTCGTGAAGCTCGTGCCGCTTGGGTTCATCACCGATCCGGCGCAGGTGGGCGGCTATCCCGAGTACCGTGGCGAGCCGTATGCCGACGCCGACGAGGACGGCATGCCCGACGAGTACGAGAAGCAGCACGGCCTGAATCCCGCCGACGCGGCCGACGCGGCGGGCGACAAGGATGGCGACGGCTACACGAACATCGAGGCGTTTCTGTACCGCATCCCGTCCGTTCGGCGGTGACGCGGTGCGCCCGCGGCCTTACGGCCGGTCGGCTTGTACGAATGCGGCATGAACTCAGCGAGGGATTGCCTGCGCGTCCACGGGTACAAGCCCAACGCCGTGAGGCGTGGGGCGAATCGCGACAAGACGCTGGGTCCGGTGTGGTGCGAATCGCAATAAGACGCTGGGTCCGGTGTGGTGCGCCCGCGGCCTTACGGCCGGTCGGCTTGTACGAATGCGGCATGAACTCAGCGAGGG
>CAIKWU010000243.1 GCA_903831155.1 uncultured Planctomycetaceae bacterium
CAGAGCGGCCGGGATCGCTGGATAAAAATCCTTCGCCCAGAGGAACTGGGCGACGAGGGAACAAACCAGCAGCGTGGCACCCACCAACGTGGCGGCGATCTGCAGTCGGAGCGGGCGGCTCACGGCGGCGTCAGACGCCGCGGGCGTTACATCGCCGGATGCCGATTCGATGGGGATCGTCGCCGAGGCCATGGAGACAACTATATCCACGCTCGCCACGCCGCAACGAACCAACAAAAAACCGCGGCCGCCCGACGGCGGCCGCGGCATCAAATCTTTGTCGCCTCGGCGAGTTCGATCACTCGAACGAGCCGGTCTGGGCCGTGCGCAGACGACGCGTCCACATCTGATCGGCGACCTCCTGGTAGCCGAGGGCCCCGATCGATCCGTCCGCGGCGTTGCCGAGGTAGCCGTCGCCCTTGTTCTTGACCTCCGTCGCACCCGACGTGACCGTATCCTGCACCTTCTCGACATGCAGGTCGGCGAACAAGACGGGCGCGTGGCCACCGCCGCCACCGGCCGTCTTCGGCTGGTGAAGGGGCTCGATCGCCGAGAACTCATGGATCTTCACACCCGCGGTGGTGTCACCCGTCACGGTTCCCGTAACCGTCATGCCGCCGGTGAAGCTCTGCGTCAGCAGGTCGTTCGCCTTGACGACCGGGCTACCGACAAAGTTGACCATGGTCGTCGCATCAGCGGCGAGAACCGGGGTCGCTGCCGCCCGAGCCGGTCCCATCAACGCCACGCGAGCCGCAGTCGTATTGCCCTGAGCAAGGTGGTTCTGCGTCAGCGGACCGTCGCCGTTCGTCAGACTCTTCGTGCCCGGGTCATAGCCGGCCGAAGCCGTTGGGTCACCGCGGCTGAAGTGCCATGTGGTGGCATAGTTGGTGTTATAGCCTTGATCCCACACTTCCTTGGCCTTCGCATCGCCGCCGAAGGCAGTCTCACCCGACTTGTTTGCAAAGGTGTCGGCACTTTCCCAGCGACCGGCATCAATACCACTTTGAAAGTTGGCGGTCGTATCGCTGTCGCTGACACCCATGTACGAGGCGGTCGTCGCACTGATCTTATTGCGGCTGCCTTGGTCGAGGGCCTTGCCGGGCTGCGAGACCTTCTGGGTGATCAGATCAGCCACCCAGCCGTACGTGCGAACGTCACCATCACGGCAGTGGTCATAGGCACCGGAACTGTACGTGCCGTTGTTGGCATTCGCGTAAAGTTCGAATCCGCGTCCGAAACCCGACATGTTGCTGGCGCTGCCCGAGGCGTTGGCCGCCGAGCGAGCTGACGAAAGGGCTGGCAGCAGCAGGGCCACCAGAACGCCGATGATCGCGATCACGACCAGCAGCTCGACGAGCGTGAAGCCGCGACGAACGCGGCACGACGAACGACTCATGAGAAGAGTTCCTTCTTGAGGGATGTGACCGTTCAGGACACGCCACGCAGAGTGGACACTAGACCTGACGGGATTCGGATGCAGTCGTATACGCAGCGAACCCCCAAAAGGATCATTTCGCCCGCCGCCCCGTGACGAAAACTGTCCGTCCGAAGACTCTCATCCTAACGCCAACGAAAGGACCGGTCGATCACGAGGCCAAAAAACTCGGCATTTTCTGAGGAAACCACTCTCTCGGGTGGGCTACCGAATCCGGCAGGACCCATCCGCACAGCCGCCAGAGATGCGGTAGCGGTTGCGGGCAACAAGGCGATACAGAGCGGCCCAGAGCCGCATGCTGCCTGGCACGTGGAGCGGCACGGCGAGCGGCCACAGCGCCACCAGTCGCCGGGAGAGGTAGCGGACGGCCGCCGCGCCCCGCCACTCCCGACCGCGGGTGTCCACCACCACCATCTCCTCCATCATTTCCTCCCGCGACAAACCCG
>CAIKWU010000244.1 GCA_903831155.1 uncultured Planctomycetaceae bacterium
ACGGGAAGAACGGCGGGAGATGCTGGCAGAACAACGGGGATCGTCGACATGGAGGGGGCTCGGTGGGGCTGTGGATCCACCATCGTTTTAGTCCGCCGACGCATTTCGGCGAGTAGCCAGGTTTCGCCTCCGGTTTTACTTGTAGTCCTTCTCGTTGAGGATGTACGGAGTCGGGGCACTCGAGGCTTTCAGCCACGTGTTCGCGACCGCGGAGTTTCCGGTGTACGCACTCGAACCTGCGTTCCACACCGACTTCCGCGTCAGGAGTTGGGCATAGACGTACGGCGGGACGGTGTCTTTCATGAACTCCGTGTGCCCGTCGCAGAAGGCCACGACCACGCCGCCCGGATGGTTCGACGAGGGCTGGGTCCTCATCCCGGGAGCCGCGGCCGTGCCGCTGTTGACCACCTTGGCCGTAGACGAAGGCGTTCCGAACATGGTCATCGCCGGGACGGCCGACGTGCCCGTCAGCGAAGCATTGAACGTTCCGAAAGTTGACGGCAAGGAGTTCCAGTAGGTCTGGTCGAAGGCAGCGTTGTTCGAGGGGGTGCCGCACTTCTCGGAGAAGAGAAGCGTCGTCGGTCCACCATCTCCCGAGCCGACGTCGGCCATGTCGACCTTCACCGCCGAGAACGTTCCGCCGCCGACGGTGTCGAACATGACGCCGTCGTAGGGGGCCGCATTGGTGGCCGTGCCGCAGTTGCCCGCGTAGGCGAGGATCGGCACCGTTGTCGAATCCGGCGGACTCGATGGGCAGGAGAAGAAGCCGAGGTAGGGCGCCACGGTCGGGGTGCCGTTGGCCCACGCCGTGGCGATGTCGGTTCGCTCCATGAAGGGAAGGATCGCGACGGTCCATGACGGATAGAGCACGGTGCCGGTGCCCACCAGCCCGTTTCGCCATCCCGGAATGAAGCCGTTGGAGTCGTTGTGGCGAATGACGGCCATGGCCATCTGGTACTGGTTGTTCGTGCACTGCGTGCGGCGGGCCGACTCGCGAGCAGCCTGGATGGCAGGCATGAGCAGTGCCATGAGCACGCCGATGATGGCGATCACGACGAGCAGCTCCACGAGCGTGAAGGCTCGGCGATGGGCGTAGGGCAGTGCGGCGGACATGGCGGGATCCCCGGGGAGTGAGGGCATGGTCTTACACTATTTCCGCTGGAAGGTGTGGCGGATCGTCGTCTGACGAACTTGTTTGTTCGACGGCTCGAAGCACCGGATCCGCACCTCGATGCCCTTGAGCGGTACGGGATAGGGAGGCGAGGTCTCGTACTCCGGGGCGTTGTCGGGGAGCAGATCCCCGTTGTCGTCGAGGCCGTTGGTGCCCTCGTCGAGCACACTGTCACCATCGTCGTCGATCCCATTGAACTCGTAGTGCAGACTCCACGTGTCGTACGTCGGGACATCGAGAATGGCGTTCCGGGTCGACCCCGTGACGCGGAGCCCGCCGTACTGAAGCAGCGACTGGCCGGTGGGCAGGGCCGTCCCGGTCAGGTAGGTGGAAATCGCGATCGGCTGTCCGCCCCGCCATCCGAGATCGACAAATGCCCCGAGCGACGAGGTGGTGGAACTCATGGCGAGCGTCGGGTTGTAGCCCGGATCCCCTGGAAAGAGCGTCGTGGAGTTGCTCGCGAGCGAGCGGGCCGCCGGATCGAACACCCGCACGTCGAAGGCGATCACGTTGGTGAGGATCACGTCTTCCCAGACGCGGTC
>CAIKWU010000245.1 GCA_903831155.1 uncultured Planctomycetaceae bacterium
AATCACCACATTTCCCAGACTGCCCCGGCCTCCGATTCGTGGTTCGGGGGAAGTCGTGGTGCTACAATCCGCAGCTCCTCAATCACCCAGTCCCGTCTGTTTCGAGCACACCGATTGGTTCGCGACGCGTGCGACTCGGGAGCCACTCCGCCGGGCCGCGGTTGGTGTTCCTAGAGCCTGCGGCGACGGGGTGCCGAGAGCGGGGTGTCGTCCCGGAAAAACGTCTCGCATGCGTAGCAGCACCGCTGCGATTCGCTGTCTCGGTGCCATCATCGTGGTGGCGTTTGCAGCCGTTGGACCGGCTGCCGCGCCCGTCTCACTGTCGTCGTCGCCGAAGCTCTCGTTCGACCGCGACATACGACCGATTCTTTCCGACAACTGCTTTGGCTGCCACGGCCCGGACGGCGGCAATCGTCAGGCCGGTCTGCGGCTCGATCTCCGCGACGATGCGGTCGCGGAACTCGAGAGTGGTTCGAGGGCGATCGTGCCGGGACACGTTGGCGACAGTGAGCTCATCGCCCGGATCCAGTCGGATGATCCCGATCTGGTGATGCCGCCGCCGACGGCGAAGATCGGTCGGCTTGCTACCGAGCAGGTGACCACCCTGAAGCGATGGATTGCCGAAGGGGGCGAGTATGAGCCGCACTGGGCGTTTGTGCCCCCGCGGCAGCCGGCGGCCATTTCGAAATCCTGCGACCATGCGATCGACGAGATCGTGGCTGCGGTGCTCGCTGATCGAGGGCTCGCAATGCAGTCAGAGACTGATCGATTCACGCTCGTCCGTCGGGCCACATTCGACATTACCGGCCTGCCGCCAACACCAGCGGAAGTGGCTGCCTTCGTGGCCGATGACTCCCCCGAGGCATACGAGCGGCTTCTCGATCGCCTGCTCGCGAGCCCACGATACGGAGAACGGATGGCGGCGGATTGGATGGATCTCGCTCGCTACTCCGACAGCTACGGCTTCCAGGTGGACCGCGAGCGGCCGATGTGGCCGTGGCGCGACTGGGTCATCGACGCCTTCAATCGCAACCTCCCCTGGAACGACTTCGTCACGTGGCAGGTCGCCGGTGATCTTCTGCCCGGCGCGACGGATGAGCAGGTGCTGGCGACGGCGTTCAACCGGTTGCACCAGCAGGAATCCGAGGGAGGGTCGATCGAGGAGGAATACCGCGTCACCTACGTCAACGACCGGGTGACGACCTTCGGCACGGCCTTTCTCGGCCTCACCCTCGAGTGTTGCCGATGCCACGACCACAAATTCGATCCACTCTCACAGCGCGAGTTCTACCAGCTCTTTGCCTTCTTCGACGACGTCGACGAGGCCGGGCTTTACTCGTTTTTCACGCCTGCGACGCCGACGCCAAAGTTGCAGATGCTCGACGGTGCGGCCCGCACGGCGTTGGCCAAAGCCGAGGAAGCCTGCGGCGAGGCAGCCGCGGAGGTGAGTCGACTCGAGGCCGAGGCCCGGAAGCGGGCCGCCGAGTGGCTCGCAGGAAGAGGAGGCCCGGAGTCTGTGTTCATCGCCCTCGACGATGCAGGCCGGCTGCCGGGCGAGCTCGTTCGCTACTCGTTCGACGACCGCGACCCCGATGGCCGGTTCGTCAGTTCGGCACCTGCTTCAGCGGCCGATGCGGCCCTGGCGGGGAGTCAGGCGGTTGATGCCCCGCCCGTCCACAAGGAGCTGCGGGCGAAGTCGCCCGAGGAGAATGTGCTGGTGGAAGGTCGCCTGGGCAGGGCCATCAAGCTGACGGGCGACCACCCAGTCGAGACACCCGTGGGCAATTTTCGCCGTAGCCATCCCTTCTCGGTGGCGGCATGGATCAACACGCCGGCCGTGATGGAGCGGGCGGTCGTCTTTCATCGATCGAGGGCCTGGACCGATGCCGCCAGTCGGGGCTACGAACTCCTCATCGACAAGGGGCATCTGCGGTGGTC
>CAIKWU010000246.1 GCA_903831155.1 uncultured Planctomycetaceae bacterium
ACCACGACCGGCCCAACCGCCCGCCCGGCCCCGCAACGGCCGGCTGCGGCGGCCCCGAGCAGCGGCCCGGCCGCGCCGCAGCCGGTCGCCACGCTCACGGAGGTGCTCGAGCAGGCCGGGGCGCTCGCCAACGCCCGGCGGCACCTCGAGGCGCTCGAGCTCTGTGAGCGGTCCCGCTCCAGGTTGCCGCCGGCGCCGGAGCTCTTCTTCCTGATGGGCATGCTCCACCAGTCACTCGGCGACGGCGACCGGGCCGAGGGATGCTTCCACAAGACGCTCTACCTCGACGCGTCCCACCAGGAGGCGCTCCTGGCCCTGGCCCTGCTCGCGAGGCAGCGGGGTGACCTGCGAATGGCCGAGACGTACCGCCAGTCGGCGGCCCGCGTCGTCGCCCGGAAGGGGACGCCATGATCGATCGCGTTCGGGACGGCGGCGCGCCCCGGCAGCCCCCGATGGCCGAGTGCTGGCGGGTGATCGGCGTGTCGGGAGACCGGAGTTGCCCGGAGCTCCAGTCGTACGTCCACTGCCGCAACTGTCCCGTGCTCGCGGAGGCGGCCCGCGGCTTCTTCGAGCGGGGCGCGCCTCCGGGCTACCTCGATTCGTGGCGGGCGATCCTCGAGGAGCCGGCCGAGGCCGCCGAGACGGCGGACTCGAGCGTGCTCGTGTTTCGCGTGAACCGCGAATGGCTGGCGCTGCCGACCGCGGCGCTGGTCGAGGTCACTCCCGCCCGCACCATCCACCGGGTGCCCCACCGCCACGGCACCCCGCTCGCCGGACTGGTCAACATCCGTGGCCAGCTCCAGCTCTGCGTCTCGCTCCACGCCGTCCTCGGACTCGAGGGGGGACCGATCGCGGGGGCGGTCGGCGACGGTGCCGGCGGAACGCCCCGGCTGATCGTCGCGGAGCGGGACGTCGCCGGCGGGGCCGTCCGCTGGGTTTTCGGCGTCGACGACGTGGCCGGGGTGCATCGTGTCGGCCGCGCCGATCTGCGGCCCGTCCCCTCGACGGTGGGTCAGGCCGCGGCCCGCTGCTCGTCGGCTCTCTTCGAGTGGCAGGATCGCACCGTCGCCCTGCTCGACGACGTGCGGCTCTTCGAAGCCTTCGATGCCACGGTGTCGTCATGACCGGAGCCACCCGCCATGACCGATGACCTGAGCGGCTTCTCGATGATGGAGCTGTTTCGGCTCGAGGCTGAGAGCCAGACGGCGGTGCTGTCGTCGGGCGTGCTCGCGATCGAGGAGCTGGAGCGGTCCCCCCAGACCGTCGAGGCCATGATGCGGGCCGCGCACTCGCTGAAGGGTGCCGCCCGCATCGTCGGGCTGGACCCCGCCGTGCGGGTCGCCCACGCGCTCGAGGACGTGTTCGTGGCGGCCGGGAAGGGCCGCTTCCTCGTGCAACCCCGGCACGCCGACCGGTTGCTCGCGGCCATCGACTTCCTGGCCGCGATCGCCCGGGCCGACGACGCGCTGGACGCCGCCGGGCCGTGGGCCACCAAGGCGGAGCAGATCGTGGGGGAACTGACGGCGGCACTCGCGGATCCGGGCGGAGCCGCCCCGGCCGGGCAGCCCGCGGCGGCCGGGCCCGAGACCGCGCCGGCCGCCTCCACCGAGACCGCGCCGACCGTCGCGGAGCCACCCCCGGCGGCCGCGGCACCGCCTGCCGAGCCGCCTCCGCCGCCACCGGCCGGGCCGGCCAGGCCCGCTTCGGAGCCGACCGACCGGGTGGTCCGTGTGTCGGCCGACAGCCTCACGCGGCTCGTTGGCCTCGCCGGCGAATCGCTCGTCGAGACCCGCCAGCTGCGTCCCTTCGTCGATTCGCTGCTCCAACTCCGGGCCACCGACGTGGACCTCTGCGACGCGATCGCGGCGCTCGACGAGAAGCTGAAGGCTGGCGACGTGGCGGTTCCGGCGACCGTCACCGCGATGCTGACGACCATCCGGGAGCGGGCCGACGCCGCCCTCGCGACGCTCACCCGGCACGTCGAGGACTTCGAAAGCTTCGCCCGCCGGAACGAGGACCTGTCGAATCGCCTCCACCATGAGGTGATCGTCAGCCGCATGAGGCCGCTCGCCGACGGCATCCGTGGCTTTCCCCGGCTCGTCCGCGACGTGTCGCGGACCCTCGGCAAGCAGGTGCGGTTCGAGGTCCGCGGCGAGCAGACCGGGGTCGACCGCGACATCCTCGACAAGCTCGAGGCTCCGCTCTCGCACCTGATCCGAAACTCGCTCGACCATGGCGTCGAGCTGCCGGCCGAGCGGGAGGCGGCGGGAAAGCCGGCCAGCGGCACGATCCGCCTCGAGGCACGGCACCGCGCGGGGATGCTCCAGATCACGCTCGGCGACGACGGCCGCGGCATCGACGTCGAGCGGCTCCGCTCGCAGGCCGTCGCCCGCGGCCTCGTGGCCCGCCAGGTCGCCGACCAGCTCACGGAACTGGAACTGCTGGAGTTCCTCTTCCTGCCCGGCTTCTCCACGAAGGACAGGGTCACCGAGATCTCGGGCCGCGGCGTCGGGCTCGACGTGGTCCAGAGCATGGTGAAGAGCGTCGGCGGCAGCGTGCGGGTGACCACCCAGCCAGGCCGGCAGACCGTGTTCACACTGCAGCTGCCGATCACCATGTCGGTCATCCGGGCGCTGCTCGTGGAGATCGGCGGCGAGCCCTATGCCTTCCCGCTCACCCGCATCGACCAGATCCTCTTCTGCCGCGCCGAGGACATCCGCACCGTCGAGGGGCGGCAGTACTTCGACCGCGACGGCGTGTCGATCGGCCTGGTGATGGCGGCGCAGATCCTCGAGACGGCGGCTCCCGCGCCGGATGACCCGATGCCCGTGGTGGTGATCAGCGACCGCGGCCAGCAGTTCGGCATGATCGTCGACTCGTTCCTTGGCGAGCGCGATCTCGAGGTGCGTCCGCTCGACCTGCGGCTCGGCAAGGTGCCGGACGTCAACAGCGCGTCGCTCCTCGAGAACGGCGACCCGGTGCTGATCGTCGACGTGGAGGACCTCGTCCGCTCCATCGACAACGTGCTCATGGGCCGCCGGCTCTCCCGGGTCGAGTTCGAGCGGATGGCGGAGCAGGCCCGCCAGCGGAAGCGGATCCTGGTCGTCGACGACTCGATCACGGTCCGCGAGCTCGAGCGGCAGCTCCTCCAGGCACGGGGCTTTGCCGTCGACGTGGCCGTGGACGGCATGGACGGCTGGAACGCGATCCGTGGCACGCACTACGACCTCGTCGTGACCGACGTCGACATGCCGCGGATGGACGGCATCGGGCTCGTGTCGCTCCTCAAGGCCGACCCGGTCCGCCGCGAGACTCCGGTCGTGATCGTCTCCTACAAGGACCGCGAGGAGGACCGCCTCCGCGGCCTCGACGCCGGGGCGAACCGCTACCTCACGAAGAGCAGTTTCCACGACGAGACCTTCGTCGATACGATCATCGATCTGATCGGCGAAGCCACGACGTAGGAATCCTCATGCGAATCGGGATCGTGAACGACCTGCGGGCGGCATGCGAGGCGCTCCGGCGGGTCGTGGACAGCCTGCCCGACCACGCGGTCGCCTGGACGGCCGCCGACGGGGTCGAGGCGATCGCCATGGCGAAGCGGGACCGTCCCGACCTGATCCTGATGGACCTGCTCATGCCGCACATGGACGGCGCGCAGGCGACGCGGCAGATCATGGCGTCGGCCCCCTGCGCGATCCTCGTCGTCACCGCCACGGTCAGCGGCAACATCTCGCTCGTCTACGACGCGATGGGCTACGGGGCCCTCGACGCGGTCGACACCCCGATGCTGGGACCAGGCGGCGAGGTGACCGGCGCCGGCGCGCTGGTGGAGAAGATCGGCACGATCGCGAAGCTGGTGGGGGCCACCGCGGACCCGCGGCGGGCCCGCGGAAGGGTCCCGTCGTCGACCCCGCCGCGACTGGTTGTCGTGGGGGCGTCGACCGGCGGCCCCAAGGCGATCTCGGATCTGATCTTCCCGCTGCCCCACGAGTGGAACGTGGCGGTCGTCGTCGTGCAGCACGTCGATGTCGCCTTCGCGCCAGGCCTGGCCAAGTGGCTCGGCGACCGCACGGGCCACTCGGTTCGGGTGGTCGAGCACGGCCAGGAACCGCTCGCGGGAGATGTGCTGCTCGCCGGCACCAACGATCATCTGGTGATGACGAAGTCGCGGACCCTCGAGTATCGGCAGGAGCCGCGAGACGTGTTCTTCCGGCCGAGCGTCGACGTCTTCTTCGAGAGCGTCGCGGAGCACTGGCCGAAGGCGGGCACCGCGGTGGTGCTCACGGGCATGGGCCGGGACGGGGCGAAGGGGCTGATGAAGCTCCGCAGCCGTGGTTGGCACACCATCGCTCAGGACGAGGCGACGAGCGTCGTGTTCAGCATGCCGAAGGCGGCGATCGACGCCGGTGCGGCCTGCGAGGTGCTCCGCATCGACCAGATGCCACGGGTCATCTCGGCCCGCATGGGCGTGTAGTTCCGCGCGACGTGGCCGCGGGCGACTCGATCATCCGCATCGCCTCGAGCACGGTCGATTCGTTGCGTCCGGGGCAGCCGATCACCTGCACCCCCACCGGCAGGCCGGCGCTGCCGCGGTCGCACGCGGCGGCGGCCCGGAGCACGGGGTCGCGGCTCCACCGCCGGCCCCGCTCCTCGTCGGGCCGCACGGTCGTGACCGGCACCGCGCCCGCGGGCAGATCGAGGAGATTGGCGAGCAGGCAGGGCGCGGCGGCGAGCACGAGCCTCGCGGCCGTGCCGTGACGCAGCGCGGGGAGCGCCGAGACGGGGCAGACGACGGCGTCGCAGCCTGCCACGAGATCGGCGAATCCCGCTGCGAGATCGTCCCGGGCGGCCAGCAATCCCGTGAGTTCGCCGGGGGTCCGGTGTCCGGTCCTGGCGAGCCCCTCGGCCTCGATGCGGCTGCCGCACATCCGCAGCAGTGTCGCGAGGAGTGATCGCGACCGTCGGGGCACGCCGGCGATCGCCAGCAGCTTGCCAACGCCTCTCATCGGCCGCTCGCCGCCGAACAGGCGGCGGACGTCGGCCCCCCCGTCGGCCGCCAGGATGCCGAGCAGCAGCCACGCCGCCTCGGTGGCGAGGTCGCCCGGCACGCGGATCACCCCGATGCCCTGCGACTCGAGCCTGGCCACCGCCTCGCCGACGCCGCGGCGCACGGCTGCCGAGGGTGGAATCGGCCCGGTCTCATCCCACCAGGCGACTCGCCGAAGTGGCTCGACGACGGTCGACCCGGTCGACGAGCCGATGGCCGCGGTCGCGGCCGCGAGGTCATCGACCGTCCTCGCGAGGAAGCCGGCGCGTGACCGCACGCCCCGCAGCCCCGGCATGGTCTGGAACCCGCCGCCGTTCCCGAGGGCGGTGGTCCGGGGCATGATCGCAGCGAGGCCGCACGCATGGGCGGGTTGCCGCAGACTGCCGGCGAGATCGTTGCCGACGCCGAGCGGCACCACGCCCGCGGCGACGAGCGCCGCATCTCCACCGCTCGAGCCGCCTGGCCCCCGCTCCGGATCGTGGGGATGAAGCGTTCGTCCCCACACGGGGTTGTCGGTTTCGTGCAGGTACATCGCCTGCGGCACGTTGGCCTTCCCCACCACGACGGCGCCCGCCGCCCGGAGCCGGCGGACGACGTCCGCATCCTCGCCATCGACGAGCCGCATCCGGGCCCGGATGCCCAGCGTGGTGGCGAGGCCACGGACGGCGAAGCATTCCTTGATGCTCACCGGGACGCCGGCGAGCGGCAGGTTGTCAGCCTCGCCTCGGGCGACCCGCTCATCGACCGCAGCCGCATCCGTGGCCGCGTCCGCGCAACAGGGCTGCACGAGGGCGTTGAGCGACGCCACATCAGCATGGCGGCGGCCATGCTCGGCCAGAACCTCGGCGGCCCGGCATCGCCCTGCCCGCACCGCCGAAGCGATGCCTGCGGCGCCCGCCGCGAACACCTGCCCCGGCGAGGATGCGTCGGTCACGGTTCCGGCGTGGCGAAGGGGTCGAGGCCGGTCGCATCGCCTCCCGGATCCGTGACCGGGGCGTCTCCGGGAACGGCGTCTGGCGTCGGCGTGGCGAGCGGATCCGTCGCCGGAAACTCGTCGATCCGCGGGCTCACTGCCGCGTCGGCCCGGGCCGGCCGCACGTCGGATGCCCAGACGGTGTCCCCGTCCACGATCAGCCCCGTGATGAGGACGGCGTCGCCTGCAACGGCGATCGGCTCCGACCGCGAGATCACTGCCAGGTCGCGGGTGCGGTCGCCAGCCTCGGCGATCGTCACCGTGGAGCACCAGTAGGGCCCCACCTGCCGCACGCCTCCCAGCACGGCGGGCATCACGATGCCCGACGTGGAACGGCCTGGATAGGACATCCAGTTCCGCGACAGCCTCGCGAGGTCCGCGAGCTTCGCAGGGTCGCCGACAAGCGCGGCCTGCAGGCCCGCGACGGTGTCGGGCGGGGACGGGAGCGGGCGTCCGGTGTCGGCCGCGACCCGCTCGAGGGCCGCGAGTTCCTCCGCCACGGCGGACAGCTGACGATACCAGTCGACGAGCAGGAGGTTGCGACTCCGCTCGCGACGGGTCGCGTCGGGATCGGCGTCGTTCTCCGCGGCCTTGACGGCCTCGAACGCCTCGGCGGCCGCGGCGACAGCGTTGTCGATCGCCGCGAGATCGAGCGGCTCCGGCTCGGGCGGTGCGGGCGGGGACGGGGGCGCCGTCGGAATGAACGGCTCCGCGGCCGGAAGCCCGGCATCGACAGGCTCGACCATCGGCACGGCGGGCTCGGCCGGCACCACTGCCGCGAGATCCGCGGCGTCTGGCACGAGCGGCGTGGAGGCTGACTCATCCCCGGGCTCGACGACGCTGCCGGTCGTCTCGGCGGTCATGGCAGGCTCAGCCGCATCCGAGGGCTCGGCCATCGCGACGGCCGAGTCCTCGCCCGTCGGCTCGGGCATCGGCTCCGCCGCAGGCTCGGTGCCCCCCTCGCTCCCCGGCTCCGAGGCCGCGCCGTCAGTGGCGAGGGCCGGAACATCGTCGAGCGTCGGACCGCCCGCGACGCCGTCGGGCTTCGGCCTGCCGCCGCGGACGAGTTCCTCAGGAAACAGGAACGCCGCCGAGTCGGGCACGTGCCGGACGAGGTGAAGCGGGTCCTTGCGGAAACCCCAGATCAGGATGGCGAAGGTGATCGGCAGGGCGAGCACTCCGCCCAGAATGACGCCGATCATCTGGCCGAGACCGCCCTTCTTCTTCGCGGCCCGACGCTTGCCAGGCTTCATCCCCGCCACCGTACCGGCCGCCACGATGGCGGCCTCGGCAGCTTCGGGCCCCGCGTCGCCGTCCACGCCGTCGGAGGCGTCGTCCGCGGAGACCCCGACGAAGTCGATCCCCTCCTCGGGTCCGTCATCGAGGTCCGATCCCACGACCCCGAACGGCACCGGTTCCCCGGAGGACTCCGTCATGGACTCGACCTCGATCTCGCTCCAGCCGAAGCCCTCGTCGCCCGGCACGTTGTCGGGCTCGTCGGAGGCAATGATGCTCGAATCAGCGGAGTCGCTTGAATCAGCGGAGGCGCTCAAATCAGCGAAGGCGCTCGCAGCAGCTGAGTCGCTCAAATCAGCGGGGGCGTCTGCTGACTCGTCGTCGATGATGCCCGACTCGCCCATGCCCACCCGCACCGCTGCCGGGTCGACGCCATCTGCGGTCGGTTCATCGTCGCCCGCGAACACGCCCAGAGTGGTC
>CAIKWU010000247.1 GCA_903831155.1 uncultured Planctomycetaceae bacterium
CGACATCTCGCCCCTCACGGGCGTCACGCACAGGTCGAGCGAACTCCTCGAGCGTCATGCCGCCCTGATTCCCACGCTCGCAGGGGTGAAGCACTCCTCACCCGACATCGTCGACTTCGAGCGGTGCGTGGCGGTCGGCCGCGGTCGGTACCGCATCTACTGGGGATGCGACGAGGCGCTCGTGGCGGGCCTCGCGCTCGGGGCCGCCGGGGGCATCGGCAGCACCTACAACTTCGCGGCCCCGCTCGCCCGCGAGGTGATGGCGGCATTCGAGGCTGGCGACATGCCCCGGGCCCGCGAGTTCCAGATGCGGACCGTGCAGCTCGTCGACGTGCTCGCCGCGCACGGCTACCTCCGCGCGGCAAAGGCGGTGATGGCGATGCAGGGCGTCGACGTCGGCACCGTGCGGCTGCCGCTGCGGCCCCTCGAGCCGGGAGCCGCCGCCCCGATCCGCTCCGACCTCGTGGCGGCCGGGTTCACCGACCTCCTCCACGCCACGACGGTGACGGCATGAGCCGCCCGCTCGCCGTCGTCACGATGGCGGTCGCGTGGTGGGCCGCGGTGCCACTGCGAGCGGAGGTCCGCCTCCTCGATCTCTCCGCCGACACGGCGCGGCAGGTCGTGGTGGACCGGGAGCCGGGCCAGTATCTCGGCCATCCCACGACCGTGCTCCTCGAGGACGGGGCGACCGTGCTCTGCGTGTATCCCCGCGGCCACGGCCATGGCGCCATCTGTCTCAAGCGGTCGACCGACGGGGGCCGCACCTGGAGCGAGCGGTTGCCCGTGCCGGCAAACTGGGCGACGTCGAAGGAGACGCCCACCATCCACCGGGTCGTCGATGCGTCGGGCCGAAAGCGGCTGATCCTTTTTTCCGGGCTCAATCCGGCGCGGATGGCGGTGTCGGAGGACGACGGAGAGACGTGGAGCGACCTCGAGCCGGTCGGCGACTGGGGGGGAATCGTGGTGATGGGCTCCGTGGTGCCGCTGCGGACCGGCCCCGACGGCCGCCACGCCGGCGAGTACCTCGCGGTCTTCCACGACGACGGCCGCTTCATCGCGCCCCAGTCCAAGCGGGAGAGACCGGTGCGGTTCACGCTCTACGCCACGAGGTCCACCGACGGCGGCCTGCACTGGAGCGAGCCCCGGGCCATCCAGTCGTCTGCCGACGTCCATCTCTGCGAGCCGGGCGTGATCCGCTCGCCCGACGGCCGGCGGCTCGCGATGCTGCTCCGCGAGAATGCCCGCCGGAAGAACTCGCATGTGATGTTCTCGGACGACGAGGGTGCCACCTGGACCGAGCCCCGGGAGTTGCCGAGGTCGCTCACCGGCGATCGGCACGTGGGCGTCTTCACCCGCGACGGCCGCCTCTTCATCTCGTTTCGCGACACCGCGAAGGAAAGCCCGACCGCGGGCGACTGGATGGCGTGGGTCGGCACCTGGGACGACATCGAGCAGGGCCGCGACGGGCAGTATCGCGTGCGGCTCATGGACAACACGCACGCGTGGGACTGCGCCTATCCCGGCGTCGAGGTGCTGCCCGATGGCACGATTCTCACGACCACCTATGGCCACTGGACGAAGGGCGAGCCGCCGTTCGTGGTCTCGATCCGTCTCACCCTCGAGGAGCTCGACAGGATGGCGACAGCGGGCGTTGGCGACACCTCCGGCGGCACCGACGATGCCGCCGCAACCTTTGCGGCCCTGCCCGCGCTGCCCGAGCCGCCGGGCGTGGCCGGGCCGTTCTGCGGCGTGGTCGGCGGCGAGCTCGTCGTGGCGGGCGGTGCCAACTTCCCGGGTCGGCCGCCGTGGGAAGGGGGCACGAAGGTCTGGCACGATCGCATCGAGGCGCTCGCGTCGCCCGACGGCCGCTGGCGAACGCTCCAGGGCGTGCTGCCGCGGCCCCTCGGCTACGGCGTGTCGGCGACCTGGAACGACCGTCTGGCCTGCGCCGGTGGGAGCGGCCCCGACGGGCACCACGCCGACGCTTTCCTGGTTCGTCGCGACGGCGACCGCGGCGTGATCGAGCCGCTGCCATCGCTTCCCGCGACGATCGCCAACGCCACCGGCCTCGCGCACGGCTCCACGCTCTTCGTGATCGGGGGCAGCACGACCGCCGACGCGACAGCGGCCGAGTCGACCGTCTGGACGCTCGACCTCGCGGCCCGTGGCGACGCCCTCGCCTGGAAGCCCTTCCCTGCACTGCCCGGCCCGGGGCGGATGCTCGCCTGCTGCGGCCTGCACGGCGACCGTCTCGTGGTGTTTGGCGGGACGGCGCTTCGCGCGGCCGCGGGCGGGACGGCGGAAAGGGTCCCGCTCACCGACGGGTTCGCGATCGATCTCGCGGCCCCCGATGCCGGCTGGAAGCCGATCGCCCCCCTGCCCCGGCCGCTGATCGCGGCGCCGTTTCCGGCCGTGCCGGCAGGCGGCGGCATCCTGCTCGTCCTTGGCGGTGACGACGGCGTGCGTCCGGCGGCCGGCCCCGCCGCCCACCGCGGCTTCCCTCGCGAGGTCCTCGCCTACGATTCGTCGGCCGACCGCTGGTCCGTGCGGGGCACGGTCCCGGAAACGGCCGTGACGACCGGCGTGGTGCCGTGGCGCGACCGGTTCGTCGTGCCCAGCGGCGAGGTCCGGCCGGGCGTGCGGACCACGGCCGTATGGTCGGCCACGCCGCGGTGACTTCCGGCTCGGGGCCGCCCGTGCCCCGTCGCCGGACGTTCGCAGCGGGGATCCTGGCCCGCCGCCTTCAGACCCGCGGCAGTTCGTAGCCCTAGCGGTAGTCGCGGGTGAAGAGCCGGTTCGCCTCGGCGTCCGACGACTTCTCGGTCTTCGGGTCGATCGCCAGCTCCCGGCCGAGCGAGAGCTTCGTCTTCGACACGTCAACCGCGTTGTCCTTCAGATAGGTCTCGAACGTGTCGAGCGACGCCTTCACCCGCGGGTCGTCGGCCGCGAGCGTCGGCCGGGCGTCGATCGGCACCGCTTCGCCGAGGGCCCACGACACGTTGCCGAGATGGGCCAGGGCGCTCGACCAGTGGCCGTCCTCGATGTCGAGGTGGAGGTCCTCGTGGCGGCGGCTTTTCACCGCGCCCACGAAGTTGGCGAAGTGCTGCTGGTAGCTGCCCCCCTCCCACTTGCCGAGCTCGTGGCCGTCGTAGTCGAACGCCACCGCCGACGTGTAGTTGGGGCAGACCACGAAGCCCTCGGTGCCGTAGATCACCGCCGTCGCCTTCTCCAGCGGCTTCCTGACCTTGAGCCCGTAGGTCACCGGCGTCTTCTGCGGCAGCCCGCGGACGTCGGAGATCAGGATCGCGTCGTCCCACTGGTAGATCGTCACCTGGCTGTTGGCGACGTCGCCGTTGTCGATGTAACCGAGCCGGCCTCCGAGGCTCACCACCCGCTTCGGCAGCTCCTGCTTGCCGATCGCCCAGCGGCACTTGTCGAGCTCGTGCGGGTTCTGGTTGCCGAGGTCGCCGTTGCCCGTGAGCCGATTCCAGTGCCAGTCGTAGTGGAGCCGCTTGCGGACCGGCACGACCTTCGGCGCCGGGCCCGCCCAGAGGTCGAAGTCGAGGCCGGGCGGGAGCGGGGCCGGCGTGTCGACGAGCCCGATGCTCTCGCGGAGGCGGAAGCAGATGGCGTGGGCCGCCTTCACGGGCCCGAGCTTCCCCGACTTCACGAACTCCATCATCTTGCGGGTGCCCGACATGCTCCGGCTCTGCACCCCCATCTGGCACATCCGGCCGAGCTTTCGCGCCCACTGCGTGATCACACGGCCCTCGTCCACGTTGTGGCTGCAGGGCTTCTCGACGTAGACGTCCTTGCCCGCCTGCATCGCCCACACGGCCATCAGGGCGTGCCAGTGGTTGGGCGTGGCGATCGACACCGCGTCGATGTCCTTGCGGTCGAGCAGGGCCCGGATGTCCTTCACGTACTCCGGCTTCCGCGCGGCCTTCTCGAACTTCTTGCCGTTCTTCTCGTACGCGGCCGGGTCGCAGTCGCACACGGCCACCAGCTCGACGTCGCGGTTGGCGAGCCACTCGCCGATGTGGCCGCCGCCCTGGCCGTTGCAGCCGATCACGGCCACGCGGACCTTGTCGGTGGAGCGGCCGGCGGAAGCGGCCGGCTCGTCGGCCGCCCGGACGGACGTGCCGGCGAGGGCCGTGGCCGCCAGCGCGAGCGCCTGCTCGACGAAGTCGCGGCGGGAGGGGTCGAGGCGCAAGTGCTTCGGCATGGAACAGGCTCCGGGAAAGGAATGGCCCGCCGTCAGAGGGCGAGCGCGCGGATGTTTCGGAACTCGACCTTCATGGGGAGGCCGGCGTGGATCTGGAGGCCGATGGGGGCGGGTTCCGCGTACTTCGCGTCGGTGTACTGCGACACCTGCTCGCCGTTGAGCCACACCGTGAACGTGTCGCCCCGCGCCTCAACGCGGATGCGGTTCCAGTCGTCGGGCTCGAGGAGTTCGCCGGCCCTCTTCGCCTGCGCCTGCTCCGGATACTTGCCGTTGTAAAAGGAGCACGTCATGTCGCGCTTGAGGCTCCGCGACACGCCGATCTGCACCTGGATCTCGGGCTTGCGGAGCATGATGCCGCTGTCGATCTCTCCCGTGAACCGGCATTCGGCCTCCACCACGACGTCGCCGTAGGTGCGGTCGGTGTAGAGCATCGAGCCCTTCTTCGCCGCGTCGTTCTCCCCCACGAGCACGCCGTTCTCCACCCTCCAGAACGGCCCCTCCGGAACCTTCCAGCCCTGCAGGTCGGTGCCGTTGAAAATCGGCTCGAGCGGGAGGTCGGCCGGCGGCGCCGCCCGGCCGTGGCCGCCGATCGCGGCGGAGAACGCCACGGTGACGACGGCGAGAAGGTGACGGTTCATCGCGGAGCTTCCTGCGGGGAATCGAGACGCGACGCCGCCCCGACTCGATCAAGATACCGTCCCGGCGGATTCATCGCATCGGCCGATCGGGCCCCGTTGCCCCTGGCAGCCTCCGCGCTCGTTGAATGATCAGGCGGCCGCGTGGCCGCCGCGAGCTATCCCCTGGCACTGACGGCGATGACTGCGGCGAATGCAGCCTGGCGGGCGGTCGTGTCCCATGGCCGAGGCGTGGCCGATTGGCTGATCCGCCAACGCCGCGACGCCTCCCTTCCCTGCCGCCCCGTCGTGGCCGCGGCTGGCTGTCTTGCCGCCGGCTGCTGGCTCGGCCGGATCGTCGCCCTCTCGCCCTCGACGAGCCTCGCGGCAGGATGGTGGGCGGCGTCGATGGCGGCGCTCGTGGCCTGGTCGATCGCAGCCCGCCTCGGTTCGTCGCGGGCCGCGGCGGTGTGGCTGGTGGCGGCGGTGGTCTCGTGCGGAGCCGCGTGGTCGGCGGCGCGGTTCGACCTCTTTCGCCGGGACGACCTCGCCTGGCAGCTCGACGAGTCTCCGACGCCCGTCGCCGTCACCGGCACTATCGTCGAGTCGTTTCGCACGCTGCCCGCCGCAGCCGACCCTCGCCGGGCCGCGGCGATCGGCCCATCGAGCGAATGCGTGGTGGCCATCGACGGCTACCGGGCGGGAAGCCGGTGGCGGTCGGCGTCGGGGCGGGCGGCGGTCGTCGTGGATGGCGATCCTCCGCCGGTCGGTGTCGGCGACCGGATCCGCGTGCTCGGCAGGGGGCTCAGGCCGGCCGCCGCGGGCAATCCCGGCGAGTTCGACTTTCGGCTGCGGTCGCGGTCGATCCGCTGCCTGTCGGTGATCCGGGTGGCGTCGGCCCGCAGCGTGAAGCTGGTGAAGCCCGCGTCGCCGCTCTCTATTCTGCGGTGGCTTGATCGGCTTCGCGATCGCGGGCTGGCGGTGCTCGAGGCCCACGTCTCTCCCGCCCGCGCACCGCTCGCCTCGGCGCTGCTCCTCGGCTGTCGGGAGTCGCTGCCCCGCGACGACGCCAACGACTTCCTGGCGACGGGAACCGTGCACATCCTCTCGATCTCCGGGCTGCATGTCGGGCTCCTGGCCGTCGCCCTGTTCGCGGCCGTGCGGCTCGCGGCGGTGCCGCGGGGCTGGTCGCTCATCCTCGTGGCGGCGGTGACCGGGGGCTACATGCTGCTTGTGCGGGCGGAGACTCCCGTGCTGCGGGCCACGCTCCTCGTCTGGCTGGCGTGCCTCGCCGCGGCCGTCGGCCGCCGGTCGCCGTCGATCAACGCGCTGGCCGTCTCGGCGATCGTCGTGCTGGCCCTGCGGCCGGCCGACGTGCTCTCGTCCGGCGCCCAGCTCTCGTTCCTGTCCACCGCCGTGCTCGTCGGGATCGCCTCGTCGCTGGCGTCCTCGCGGGGGCCCGCCGATCCGATCGAGCGGCTCATCGATCGGAGCCGTACGCGGGCGGAGCGGCTCGCGCGGGCCGTGGCGGGAGAATGCCGGGTGGCGTTCGTGACGGGAGCGGCGGTGTGGCTCGCGACCGCACCTCTGGTGGCGGCACGATTCCACGTGGTCAGCCCCGTCGGCCTCGTCGTCAACGTGCTCGTGGCGCCGCTGGTGGCGGTGGCGATGGGGTGCGGATTCCTCTGCCTGCTCACGTCGTGTGCCTCGACCGCCATGGCTGGGCTCTGCGGCGCGGCCTGCGACGTGATGCTGGCCTGCCTCGCCACGGTGGTGCACTGGTCTGCCCGCGTGCCCGGCGGCCACTGGTGGGTGGCGGGGCCGCCGGGCTGGTGGGTGACGGGCTGGTATCTCTGCCTGCTGGCGACGCTCGCCTGGTTTCGGCCGGAGGCCCTGCGGCGGGCCGGCACGTGGGCTGCCGTGGCGGCGGCGTGGTGCGGGGTCGGGCTCGCGGTGGAGGTGGCCGGCATGCTCGGCGGCCGGCCGGCCGGGGTCCGGGGCGTGGTGGCGGCGATGGGCCACGGCTGCGGCATCGTGTTCACGACTCCCACGGGCCGCACGCTCGTGTTCGATGCCGGTCGGCTCGGGGCGCCCGGGGCCGCCCGCCGCACGATGTCGGCCGTGCTCTGGAGCGAACGGACGCGAACGATCGACCACCTCGTCATCTCCCACGCCGATGCCGACCACTTCAACGCCGTGCCTGAGCTGCTGGAGCGGTTCAGCGTGGGCGAGGTGGTGCTCACCGAGGAGGTGCTGGCGAGCGATTCCGCCGCCGCCCGCGACCTCGTGGAGAACGTGCATCGCGTCGGGGTCCCGGTTCGCGTGGTGCGCGGGGGCGACTCGTTCGCCGTCGATCCGCAGTGCCGCGTCCGCGTGCTCCACCCGCCGGCGGCCGCCGGCGGGCGGCCCTCGGGCACCGACAACGAAGCGAGCGTGGTGATGGCGGTCGAGGCGGCCGGCCGTCGCTGGCTGCTCACTGGCGACCTCGAGGGCGCTGCATTGGATCGCTTCGTGGCGGCCGATCCCGATACCTGCGACGTGCTGGTGGCGCCGCACCACGGCAGCGCCACCAGCCTGCCTCCCGACGTGGCCGCCGCGACGCGGCCGGAGGTGGTGATCGTGAGCGGCGCGGAGAGCCGGTCGTGGCCGCTGGTTCGCGATGCCTATGCCGCCGCCGCGGATGGAGCCAACGTGCTGCGGACGGCCGGCGAGGGGGCGATCGCCATCGAGGCCGACGCGGCGTCGCTCGTGGTGCGGCGGTTCAGCGGCGGCCGCTGGCGGCCGGCGCCGTGACGGTGCCCGTGAACGCCAGTCCGGCCGCGATCAGGGCGAGTTGGCTGGCCACGTAGCCGGCGAGCAGGAGCAGCACGCCGCTGGTGAAGCCGTAGCTGTGCAGGCCGATGCCGAGCTGGTTGGTGCCGAACCAGCTCCAGGCGGTCACGATGTTGCCGCCGAGCGCGAACAGGGCGAAGCCGCGGGGGCCGATCCAACGGTCCCAGCGGGCGTGGAGCACGGCGGCGTTCCAGAGCACGATCATCAGTGCGCCGTTCTCCTTCGGGTCCCAGCCCCAGAACCGGCCCCACGAGTCGTCAGCCCAGAGGCCGCCGAGCACGGTGCCGATGAAGCTGAAGAAGAGCGCGAAGCAGACCACGCCGTACGTCATGCGGAAGAGCCGGTCCTGCACGTCGCGATAGCGGGCATCGCCGGGCGGCCGGCCCGTGAGCCGCGCGTGGAGCGAATGCACGATGGAGCAGGTGCCGAGGAGCCCGGCGAGGAAGGTCGCCCCGTAGCCGAGCGTCACGGTGACCACGTGGGTGGAGAGCCAGAACTGCGTGTCGAGCACGGCCTGGAGCACATGCATGGTGTCGCCGGAGTCGAGGCCGTAGGCGACCATCAGCGTGAGGCCGCCGGCGGCGGCGGCCACGAGGTTGCCGATCCCGAGGCGGTGGAGCCGTTCGAGGCCGAGGCCGGCGAGCACGCAGGCCCAGCCGATGAACACGGCCGACGAGTAGAGGTTCACCACCGGCGGACGGCCCGTGAGGTGGATCCGGGCGGCGAGCGCGAAGGTGTGCAGCACCAGCGTGCCCACGAGCATCCACCAGATGAACCTGTTGAGGCGGGCCTGGCCGGCGAGGAAGCTCGCGAAGCAGAGCACCGTGGCCAGCACGTAGAGCCACTTGGCCGTGTCGGTGGGATTGAACGCGTTGAGCCAAGACTCGAAGGCGGCCTTCCCGGCCGACTCCTGCACGGCCGGCAGGTTCCTGATGGCGAGGTCGTAGGCCGACACGGCGGCGTTGAACTCGCCGGCTGGCCCGTCCACCTTCGAGAGCATGGAGGTGAAGGGCATGATGGCCGGATTCAGCCGAAACGCCGGCTGGCCCTCGCGGCCCTCGAGCACCCGGCCCATGATCGCCGTCACGAGCGCGGGATAGAGGGCCTGCCACCGCGTCGACGGTCCCTTCTCGCTCCCGTCGGTCGGCTCGGAGTCGAGCGGCGGGATGGCGGCGGGCGGGTGGTTCTCCTCCACCATCCGCGACCCTTGCACGAGCCGCCGCACCTGCTCCATGAACTCGCGGCGAGCCTCCTCCCCCTCGCCGGCCGGCCGGGGAATCTCCGGTGTGTCATAGGCGAAGCGGACGAGATCGTAGGCCATCAGTTTCTGCTCGAGCTCCAGCACCTTCTTCTGCACGAACGTCCGCCGTTCCGCCGGCGTCTCGCGGGCGGCGGCGGCCTGCCTGCGAAGCGCGTCGCGGCCCTTCTCGAGTTCGACCGCCGAGTAGCGGTGGCCCTGACGTCGCGAAACGTCGAGCAGGTCGAGCACCTCGAAAGCGTCGATCCGGAACACCGGCGCCCGCGTCACCCAGTCGCTGCCGGCCATCAGGGCCACGAGCCACTGCGTGGCCGACACGGTGCCGGTGGGGCCGTCGCCAAGGCCGTCCGGCATGCGGACGCTGGAGCGGCCGCCGAGCAGCTGGAGCGTGTTGCGGGCGACCGTGTCGAGCGGCTTGACCCGTCCCTCGTGCAGCACGGGGATCGCGCCTGCGGCCCGCCAGGAGAATCCGTCGGGCGAGAGCGGCCGGTCGAAGAACCGCGGCACCACGGCCAGCGCGACGAGCCCGAGGCCGAGCGCCGGGGCGAGCCAGCCACCGGCCGCGGCCCGAGACGAGCCGCCGGCCGCCGCCCGCTCGTGCCGGTCGGCGAATCGCACGAAGGTGAGGCCGAAGTGGGCGAGCATGCCCCAGAAGGCGAGCACGCAGGCGACGTAGGGAATCAGCCAGCCGGCGTTCTCCACGACCTGCAGGCCGGTCATCTCGCCGACGCGGCCGCCGCCGAGGTCCACCTGCGAGTACTGGCTCTGGTAGAAGGTCTCCCCCCGGTAGCGGACCGGGTTGTTCATCCAGATCCGCCCCTTCTGCTCTCCGCCGGTCGCGAGGTCGGTGAACGTCACGTACGACGAGTAGTCGCGGGGCGTCTCGCTCGCCGAATAATCGATCCGCCGCACGTCGTCGAGCGTGATCGTGTAGGGCTTCACCGTGCGACGAAACCGCAGCGCGAGCCGCCACGGCTTCCCGCCCGCCTCGACCGTGTCGAACTCGTCGCCGCCGCCCCCCATGAAGATCCGCGACTGGTCGTTGAGGAACTGCGAGACGAGGTACGTGCCGAGGTCGCGGCCGGTGCCTCGCTCGAGGAGCTGGACGTAGGCCGAGGCGATGTTGGACATCGACGACGCGCCCCCTTCGGGCGGCCGCGCGTCGGCCAGCCACCGCCGGCCGAGCCCTGCGGTCGCCGGATTGGGAGCGACCGGGCCGACCTGGATCACGCCCGAGTTGGGGAACCAATCGATCACGCGGATGTCGAACGGGAGCCCGTCGACCACGATCGGCTCGCCGCCGGCGCGGGCCGCCAGCAGCCGCCCGGAGATCGTCGTGACGTGGTCGTCGGCCGGATCGGATGGATCGACGACGGCCAGCTCAGTCTCGTCGGTGCGGTAGGCGATGCTGGTCTTCTGTCCCTCGACGAGGGAGATCCGCTCCTCGATCTGCCGATCGCCGAAGACCAACTGCCCGAGCATCAGCATCCCGACCGCCACGTGGATGAGCACGTTGCCGCCCCGCGGGCCGAAGACCATCACGAGGCCTGCGAGGAGCACGATCGCCGCGACGCTCGACTGGATGAGCTGCCACATGATGCGGAGGCCAGGGTCGTTCATCCGCCAGGCGGAGCCGCCCACGAGCGTGGCCACCACGACGGCCGCGAGGGCCGCCGCGGTCGCCCAGAGCGTGCCGGCCACCAGCCGTCGCCGCGACTGCCAGCCCGCGGCCGCGAGGCCGCCGGCAAGCACGGCCCCGCCGACCTGCACCATCCGCCAGACGGTGTCGTAGTCGACGGGCGGCCGTCCCTGCAGACCGTCGGCGCGATGGCCGGTGAGGATGACGCCCGCGGTGAGCAGTCCGCCCACGGCCGAGACGAGCGTTCCCCAGAGCAGCCGCTTGCCGGAGGCCGCCACCTGGAATCGAGTGATCTTCGCCGCCAGGAGATTGACCAGCAGCACCAGTCCGATCGCGGCGCCGCCCGGAAATGGAAACCAGCCCCGCACGTTCGTCTCGCCGAAGATCGTGACCGGCAGGAAGTCGGCGAACGGCACGCGGGCCAGCCAGCTGTTGAAGTACTCGGCCTTCACCTCCGGCAGATTCTTCTCGTCCTGGGCGAGGGTGCCCACGAGGAGCAGGAACGTCGCAGCCAGGAACATGACCACGGTGATCTTGAGGGATCCCGCGGCTCGGAGGAGTTGCCACGCCGGGCCGGCGTGGCAGTGGCCCGCCGACGGGTTCGCATCGAGGGAAAGGCGTTCCTCTGCCACGGGCCTCGCTACTCCTTCCAGCGGATCGAAGACACGAACCGCGCGAACCGCTCCCGCTCGCGGGTGGCGACGGTCGCCTCGCCCTTGAACTTCACGAACAGTGCCGCAGCGTCGTTGACCGGGATCATGGCCCCGAGGATCGCCTCCTCCGCGTCGGCACCCCCGCGAAGGAGCACGATCGTCGCCGGCGTTCCATCGACGTCGATCGTCTCGGCGGCGGTGATCGCGGCATCCGCCCGCTCCTTCACCACCGCCGGTTCGGCCCCGGCGTCGAGCTGGCCCTGCCACCGTTCCACGTTGCCCGCGAGCGTGCCGGACGCGGGGATGACGGTCACCTCCAATCGGTCGGCCGGAGGGCCGATCAGCAGCGTCGCCAGCCGCATGCCGCTGGCCCCGGCGTCGGTCCATCCATCGGGCACTTCGTAGCGGAGCCCCGCGGCCCCGCGGTCGGCCTGGGCCGCGGCGGGGCCTTTCGATGGCTCGCCGCCGGTCGCCAGTGCCGCCGGCTCGGCGGTCTTGGGCACCGCGTAGGAGCGGATGTCGTCGGGGCGGACGTCCGCCGCGGGGCGGCATCCCCAGGCGACGGCCAGGACCGGCACCGCGAGCCAGATCGCGTCCGCGACGGCCGGATGCCGGACGCGTCCGGGCGTTCGAAGCAGGGGCATCGGCACGGCGGGCTCCGCAGGCGGCAGGGGCTCAACGGCCGAATTCTAGCAGCCGCGGCCGGGCCGTCCGTCGATCCGACTCACTTCCAGGCGAAGGTGTCGGTCAAAGCCTTGAGAAGCGGGCTGGAAACAGGCTTTCCGGCCGGGGCCGGGATCGACCAGGCCAGATCGACCATCACGAGGCAGCACGTGAGCAGCAGCAGTGTGGTGAACACCAGTCCGGTGATCTGCAAGGCGTTGAACGGCGGCCCGCTCGAGCCCTCGAGGAACTCCTCGCCGGACACGCCCCCGGGAAACGCCTCGCCTTCGACCGAGATCGACTCGGACGAGTCGTCCGTGACGGTGCCGAAGAAACTCGAGTCGCCTCCCTCCTCGGTGCTGATCACGACCGAGGCGCTGTCGTCGTCGCCAGGGTCGGCCCCCAGTTCGAACGCATCGCCTCCCAGGCTGCCCCCGATTCCCGACCCGACCACCGACCCGCCGATGCCCGACCCGATCACCGAGCCACCGATGCCGGAACCCAGAGCCGAGCCACCAATCCCCGAGGTGCCGAGGTCGATGCCCGGTGAGCCAAGGTCGTCGCCCTCGAGGGAGATCCCGCTCGTGCCGAGCGGATCCCCGAGCGCCGGGCCGGACAGGCCCAGCCCCGAACCCGCCGCCGGGCCCGAGCCGAGGTTGGAGAGATCGATCGCGAGGGTGCCCGACCCGCCGGCCACGTTGGAGCCACCCGCGGCAGGAGCCTTGGGGAGGGCGGGCGACGATGCGGCGATGATCGAGTCGAAGTCGAGGTCCGAACTCGCCAGTGCGCTGCCCTGATCACCGACAGCCGATCCGCCGGCGCCGCCGCGGACGAGCGTCCCCGACGTCGAGCCGGGCTTCGATGCCGGGTCGGCGAAGATGGAGTCGCCCTCGTCGGCCACGTCGCCGAGCACGATCTCGTCGTCGGCGAGGCCGCCGATGCCCGACGCGGGCCCGCCGATCGAGGGTGAGGAGAGGTCGAGCATCAGGTCGCTCGAGCCGCCGGCGTCGTCGCCGCGGTCGGCGGCCACCCGCTCGATCTCCTCGAGCTTGAACTTGACGGTCGCGCCGTCCCGCATCGGGAACAGCTGCTTGCGGTCCACGAGCCGGTTGATCTCGTCGATCGTGACGCCGAGATGCCGGGCCGCCTCGTCGAGTGTCAGGAACCTTCCGGCCATGCGTGCCTCGCGTGCCTTCGGCCGCGGAACCGGCCAGACGATCCTTCACGATCCTCTTCGGCCAGCCGCCCAACGCATTCTACACGCGACCGCCACCCCCGGTGCAGCCGCCGCCGTCGGCACGACCGGCACGGCCATTCCGCTCATGGGGCCGGAGGCGGCCGTTCCGGACTGGGCGCCGCCCCACCCTGGAAGAGGTTTCGCAGGGCCGATGGCTTCGGCTCCTGGGCGTTGAAGTCCTCCACCATCAGGTCCCACGACATGTCGCGGGCGCTGCGGAGCGTCAGCGTGCCGCGGTCGGCGTCGACGTGGTAGACCGCCGCGTGACGAGTGGCCGGATCCACAACCATGAGCAGCCGGCGGCCGTCGGGCAGCGGCGAGTCCGAGGCCCAGAGCCCCGCGCATTCCGCGCCGGCCCGGCCGGTCCGCTGCGCGGAGATTTCGCCGGGAAAAGCCAGCCACGTCGCGACGACGACGACGGCCCCTCCGGCGACCCAGCCTGGGTGCCAGGGGCCGCGGCGGCCGTGCGATGACGGACGGACCTCTGGCCATCGTGGCTCGACGTTCATGGTGGCTCACCTCGCCCATGGCGTTTCGGAGAACTCGTTCAAGAGCCGCGGGAAACTAGGTCGCGGGCGGGTGGCGAGGCAATCCCGGCCGCGAACCTGCCTATCCTGCGCGTCCTGCCGAGCTTGGGCGTAGTCCCGGCGCATCCGCCGTTTCTCCCTGCGGGTCGTTTCGATTCAATCGCCTGCGCAATGCGTGACGATGAAAGGGCCGGGACGGATCCTCCTGCCGGTGGACCGTCGTGTCGTCGCCCTCGTTGCGGGAGCCTCAACCGGTGTCGAAACTGTCTTCCCTCTCCGCCCTCCTGCTTCGTTCGCCGCTCCTCTGGGGCGGAGCCCTCTCGTTCGCGTTCTTCGCCCTGATCCACGGCGGCGTGATCACGGATGCCAACGTGGTGCGGTATCTCGCCGGCCACTGGGTGGAGTACGTCGAGACGGCGCTGTTCTGCATCGGGCTCGCCTTTCTCGCGATCCATGCGGGCGACCTCGTCCGGCAGCGACGAGTGCTGGGCCGGTCGCTGCTCGACGACGCCCCCGACGGTGGAGTCGATCCGGCCGAGGCCGCCGCGGTCGCGGCCTCCATTCCCCTCGGTGCCGACGGCTACCTGCCACGGCGGCTCCGCGAGGCGCTCGATCTCGTGGTGCGGACGGGCTCCGCGGACGAACTGGAGGACCACCTCAAGTATCTCTCCGACCTCGATGCCGCGCGGGCGTCGCAGAACTACGGCCTGGTGAGGTTCGTGATCTGGGCGATTCCGATCATGGGCTTTCTCGGCACGGTGATCGGCATCACGGAGGCGATCGCCTGCCTGTCGCCGACCCAGCTCGACAACATCTCGGGCGTGGTCGCCGGCCTCGGCACCGCCTTCGACACCACCGCCACCGCCCTGGCCCTGTCGATGGTGCTGATGTTCCTGCAGTTCCTCGTCGACCGCTACGAGCAGGCGCTGCTCGCGCGGGTCGACGACACGGCCTGGTCGTCCCTCGCCGGACGCTTCCAGTCGCTCGGCGGCGGCGACGGTGCGGCGCTGGCCGTGGCCCGGCTTGGCGAAACGCTCGGCCGCGGAACCTCGCGGCTGCTCGAAGCACAGGAGCACGCGTGGGCGTCGCTCGAGCGGACGGCCGCGGCCGGCGTGCGGACGCTCCTCGACGAGAGCGGCGGCGCGATCCGCGACTCGCTCACTGCGGCGCTCGATCAGAGCCTGGCCTCCTGGACGACCTCGTTCGCCCGCACCCAGGATGAACTCGCCGCCCGTCGCGAGGATCGCTGGGCGGCTGCCGCGGAGTCGCTCGCGACCGCGGTCCGCGGCCTCGAGGCTCGGCATGACGCGATCGAGCGGCAGACGGCCG
>CAIKWU010000248.1 GCA_903831155.1 uncultured Planctomycetaceae bacterium
GGCCCGCAGCGGCGGAGGCGATCGCGACGCGGTTCTGGCCCGGCCCGGTCACGGTGGTCGTGCCCCGCGGCCCGCGGATCCCCGACATCGTCACGGCGGGCGGTGCGACGGTGGCGCTTCGCTGCCCCGCCCATCCGCTCGCGCGGCGGCTGATCGCCGATTCGGGCCTGCCGCTGGCCGCGCCGAGCGCGAACCGTTCGGAGGCCATCTCGCCGACGACGGCTCATCACGTGCTCGAGAGCCTCGGCAACCGGATCGACCTGATTCTCGACGGCGGTCCGTGTGCGAAGGGGATCGAGTCGACCGTGATCGATTGCACGTCGTCGCCGCCGCGGATCCTCCGGCCGGGGCCGCTGTCGAGGGCCGATCTGGAGGCCGCCGTTGGAGGGCCGGTCGCCTGGCCCGACACCGCCGTGGCGGAAGGACCGGTGCGTTCGCCGGGGCAGCAGGCCCGGCACTACGCGCCGAAGACGCCGCTCGAGATGCGAGCCGACGCGAGCGACCGCGTTGCGGCGCTCGTCGGCGAGGGGCGGAGAGTCGGCTGGCTCACCTCGAAAACCGATGATCCCGAGGTGCGCCGGCTGGCCGCGTCACGCGATCTGCTGATCGTGCCGATGCCGGCCGAACCCGAGGGCTTTGCCGCGCGGCTCTATGCGACGCTCCACGCGCTCGACCAGCGGCAGCTCGACTGCATCGTGGTGGACGAACCGCCCGATGCCGAGGCCTGGCGGGCCGTCCGCGACCGACTGCACCGGGCCGCCACGCGGTAGGCGATGATTCTGGGTCGCGCGGCGGGTCGGGGTTGCCCACGCCCCGTCGCCGGACGTTCGGGTGGGCTCGGGGCATGGGCAACCCCTCGCTGAGTGCGGGCTCCCGCAAGCCGACCGGCCGTGAGGCCGCGGGCGCACCACGCTGGACACGGCGTCTTGGAGCGATTCGCCCCACGCCTCACGGCGTTGGGCGTTTACCAGCGGCCGCGCGAGCATCAAGTTTGACTCGTATCAGGCGGCGGCCGGGGCGAGGATTTCCTTCAAGGCTCCGGCGATCTCCGGATACTCGAACGTGAAGCCGCTGTCGATCGCCACCTTCGGGATCACCCGCTGCGAGGCGAAGAGCACCTGAGCAAACTCTCCGAACACGATCCGCAGGCCGATGTACGGCGCGGGCATGAAGGCCGGCCGTCGCAGCTGACGGCCGAGCGCCTTGGTGAACTCGGAGTTGCGGACCGGGTTCGGGGCGACGGCATTCATCGGCCCGCGGATCGACGCGTGCTCGGCGGCGTGCACGTAGAGCCTCACGAGGTCGCCGACGTGCACCCACGGCATCCACTGCCGGCCGTTGCCGAGCGGGCCACCGGCCCCGAGCTTGAACGGCGTGAGCATCTTGGCCAGCGCGCCGCCATGCCCGAGCACGATGCCGGTCCGTTCGGTCACGACCCGCACGCCGAGTTCCTCTGCCGCCAGCGCCTCTTTCTCCCACGCCACGCAGACGTCGGCCAGGAAGTCGCGGGCGGGAGGCGACGACTCGGTGAGTTCCTCCTCGCCGCGGTCGCCGTAGTATCCGACGGCCGAGGCCGACACCAGCACGCCCGGCTTCGACGCGGCCTGCCGGATGCCCTGCACGAGGTGCCGCGTTCCCGTCACGCGGCTGTCGCGGATGCGGGCCTTCTGAGCCGCGGTCCAGCGGCTGCCCGCCACCGACTCTCCGGCGAGATGAAACACTGCCTCGACTCCGTCGAAGGCCTCGGCCGGGGGCGGTCCCTGCATGGGATCCCAGCCGACGATGCGGCCGGCGAGATGACCGATCGATTGCCTCGCCCGGTCGGGATTTCGGGAGAGCACCGTCGGCTTGTCGAGCAGCCGCAGCAGCCGCGGACCGACCATTCCCGTGCCACCGGTCACCAGTGCCTTCATTGCGAACCTCGCCCGTGTCGCCCGTTTCCAGCCGTGGGGCGGAGGCCACCGCGGCCTGCCTGTACCAAACGGTGGCCGAAGTATAGACAGGAGGGTTCCCCCCGGCGCCTCCGCACCCCCCGCCTTGATCTCCCTCTCGTTTCCGCCGCGCAGCAGCCTTCGTCGCGACCTCCTCGTTTCGACGATCGACGCCATGGCGTTCAGCGTGATGGTGGGCTGCGGCGAGACCTACTTCGCCGCCTTCGCCCTCGCCCTCGGGCTCGGGCCGGTGGCGGCGGGCATGGTGGCGGCGGTGCCGGTGCTCGTGGGCGCCGTCATCCAGCTCGCGGCGCCCCTCGGCGTGGCACGACTGGGCAGCAACCGTCGCTGGGTGATCGCCTGCACGGTCGCGCAGGCGGGCTGCTTCATCCCGCTGACGTGGTGGGCGCTCCGCGGCCACGCGAATCTCTGGGAGCTGATCCTCGCCGCGTCGATCTACTGGTCGGCCGGCATGGCCGGCGTGCCCGCCTGGACGGCGTGGATGTCGACGCTCGTGCCCGAGCACATCCGCACCCCCTACTTCGCCCACCGCAACCGGCTCGGCCAGTTCGCCGTGTTCCTCGGCTTCATGATCAGCGGCCTCGTGCTCCAGTGGGGCGAGGCACGGCAGGCCGTGCTGCCCACCTTCGCCGCGATGTTCGTCGTGGCGGGGGCGGCGAGGCTGGTGTCGACCGCGTGCCTTTGGTCGTGCCGCGAGCCGCGGAGGGCGGAGGATGCCGCAGCGGAAACCGTTCCCGTGTGGCGGCGGGTGCCGGCGGCGCTGCGGCGCATGGCCGGCCGACGGTCGGGGCTGCTCGTCGCCTACCTCTGCTGCTTCGTGTTCGGCACGCAGATGGCCGCCCCCTACTTCACGCCCTACATGCTCAAGGAACTCGGGTTTTCCTATCACGCCTTCATGCTTGTCTTCGGCACGAGTTTTCTCTCGAAGGCCATCCTGCTGCCTTCGATCGGCAGGCTGGCGTCGCGGGTGGGGGCCCTGCGTCTGCTGTGGCTGTCGAGCCTGGCGATCGTGCCCTTGGCGCTGCTCTGGCTGCCCGGCCGGCACGTGGCCTACCTCTGCTGCGTGCAGGTGGCGGCCGGGGCGTGCTGGGCGGGCTACGAACTCGCCGTGATGCTGGTGTTCTTCGAGCAGTTCGACCAGCGGGAACGAACCGGCGTGGTCACCGTCTACAACCTCGGCATCGCCGTGGCGACGGTGGCGGGGGCGGCGTGCGGGGGTCTGCTGCTTCGCTCGCTCGGAGAGACGTGGCAGGCCTATGCCGTGGTGTTCGCCGTGTCGTGCGTGGCGCGGGCCGCCGCGATCCCGATTCTCAGTCGGGCGATGAGCCGCACCTGAAGCGGCTGGCCCGAACGATCTCCGGCCGTCGCGCCGGTGGCGGTCAGCCCGCCGGCAGTTTCGCTTCCTGCCCGAGGCTGTCGAGGAAGTTCTTCGCCCTGCCGAAGTCGCCCGCGCTGTAGTCGCCGATCCGCTTCGTCAGCGCATCGATGAACTGGTTCACGGTCTGCTGGATCGCCTGGTAGTCGGAGTAGGGAATGCTTCCGCCCGATGCAGCCCGGTGGGCGAAGAGCGTGTCGAGCTTGTCGCGGTACGGCTTGTAGCCGTCGTCGGTGAGGATCACCGGGTACTCGATGTGCCCCGTGGCGGGGTCGAGTTGGGTCGAGCGGAGACGGGCCGGCATCTTCATGGCCGCCATGCGGATCGCCTGCTCCTGGGTGACCGGCGGACCATCCTCCTCGGCCCGCTTCTCGCGGTTCACCTTCCGCATTTCGAAGTAGGTTTCGGTCCAGCGGAGCCTGTTTTGGATGTCGAGCGTCTTGGCCTCCTGCCAGTTCTTCGCCGCCTCCGAGTTCTTGAGATTTTCATAGCCCTGCGCCCGCATCATCTCCGACATCCCGTAGTCGGCTCCCTGCTGCGCGGTGGAGGCATAGCCGCCGCGGTTGAAGCCGAAGCCGCCCAGCTGGGCATGGGCCGCGGTCATGGGCACGAGTGCGATGGCGAAGGTGAGCAGGGCGAGGAGGTGCCGGGCGGATGAACGCATGCTGATCCTCGGGTGTCTCGAAGTCCGACGCGGGGCGAGCCCGCAAAAACCGACGATGCCGAAAAACCGGTGGGAAGTATACTCAGCGGCCGTTTCGGCGGCGACGGAGATTTGGACGGAATGAGCGGGCAGGAACCCGCCACCACATCGATGTCGGGACTCGTTCGGGGAGCAGGTGCCAGCATGATCCGGTTCGCTCGTCCATCGTCGTGGGCCCTCGTGGCCGTCATCGGGTTCGTGGCCCTCAGCGGGTGCGCCGACAAGCCAGCCGCGACCCCGCCGGCGAAGCCGGTCGCCCAGGTCGTCGAACGTGCCGAACGACCGGCGGCCGCGCCGGCCGCTGCCGATACGAAGCCCGCCGATACGAAGCCCGCCGACACGAAGCCCTCGGCCGAGGCCGCGGCTGCGGATGCCGCGACGTCGATTGCCTCGCTGGTGGAGAAACTCGCCGCCACCACGGCCAGCAACGATCGCGTCCTCGTGATCGACGAGATCGGGGCGATCGGTCAGAACTCCCGCCCCGCACTCGACGCCCTGCTCGCCGCGTTCGCCGACGAGGAGCCCCGGGTTCGCTGGCACGCGGCCAGGGCCGTGGGCCTGATTGGCGAAGATGCCCGCTCGGCGGTTCCCAAGTTGCTTCAACTCCTCGCCGATCCGGATCCGCTCGTGGTCACGCAGGCGGCCGCCGCCATCGCCCGGATCCGCGAGGATGACGGCCGCGAGGTGATTCCCGAGGCCGACGCCGCGCTCTATGCCGCGGCGATCGAGCCGCTTGGCAGGACGGCAGTGCATGCCGACCCCCGGGCCCGTCGCGCGTCGGTGCGGGCGCTGCGGGTCCTGACGCCGTCGCTCGAGGCGCTGGCCCCGATCGTGTCGCGGCACCTTGCCGACGCCGACCCCACGGTGGTCATCGGCGCCCTCCACACGCTCGCCGACATGGGCGACGACTCGGTGCCCTTCCTGCTCGAGGCGATGAAGGATCCCAAGGCGCGGTACTGGGCGGAGGTGGCGCTTGCGGAACTCGGCCCCGACGCTGAGCCCGCGGTTGCGGCTCTCTCCGAGTTCGTGAGCAATGGGGAGGCCGAGGATCGCCTCCAGGCGATGCTCACGCTGGCCGCCATTGGCGACAAGGCTTCGTCGGCCGGGCCGGCGCTCGTGAAGGCTCTCGAGTCGGGCGACACGGCCCTGCAGCTCCCCGCGGCCTTCGCGCTCGGCAAGGTGAAGGCCGACGGTGCCGACGAGGCACTCGCGAAGGCGGCCGCGGCCGACGAGCCGTTCCTCGCCGCGGTCGCGGCATGGGCCCTCGCCCGCATTCATCCGAACGACGCTGCCCTCGTCGAGCAGGCGCTGGCGAGGCTTCGCAAGGGGCTCGCGAACCCCGATGCCGACGCCAGGCAGGCGGCCGTGACAGGCCTCTCCTCGCTGGCCGATGGCATGCCGCCGGCCGACCGCGAGGCTCTGGCCGGCGAGTTCGTCACGCTTCTCACCGACGGAGATCCGGAAGTTGGCCGGGCCGCCGGTGCGGCGCTCATCAGGCTGGGGCCGGCGGCCATGCAGGCGATCCGTGCGAAGCTTGCCGACCCCGGTGTGCGGGTGCAGCTCATGGAGGTGATCGCCGCTCTCGGGGCGACGGCGAAGCCGGCGGTCGGGGAACTCGTGACCGCGCTCGGCGACGAGAAGGTGCGGGGCGAGGCTACCGTGGCGCTGGCGGCGATCGGCACCGACGCCGCCGAGGCCGCGCCTGCGTTGGCTGCCCTGCTCGCCGACGAGAAGGCCGAGCCGGGCCTCCGATATGCGGCCGCCTATGCGTTGGGCCGGATCGGCCCGGCCGCGGTCGCCGCCGAGCCGCTGCTTCGCGGCCTGGCCGAGTCGGATGACGAGATGATGGCGACGGTTGCCGTCTGGGCCACGCTGCGGATCAAGCCGGGCGATGCTTCGCTCTTCGAGAGTGCGATCCCTCGGCTCCGCCGCGCCCTGCGGGATGACAGCGAACTCGTCCGCCTGGAGGCTGCCGTGTCGCTCGGCGACATTGGTCCGGCCGCCGCGTCGGCGATTCCGATCCTGGAGCTGGTGTCGGAGGACGACCCGGTGAAGCAGGTGCGGCAAGCGGCCGCCGAGGCGTTGCCGAAGATCCGGGCGAAGTGACCGACTCGGACTGAAGCCGACTGCTGCGGCTCACGCCCCAGGCGGAGGCGTTCGGTGGATTCGGGCAGTGCAGAGGCCTTAGCCCGCCCGCTGCAGCACGGCCCGCGACGCCAGTTCGTCGATCTTGGCCTTGGGCAACTCGCTCCAGACTCGCCCGTTCTCGATGAACACGCTCGTTCGCGGGCTGGTGACCCGCTGCAGGAAGAACCAGCAGCGTGACAGGTGCCGCTCGTCGTTGTCGGCCGAAATGAGCACGAGGTCGAACA
>CAIKWU010000249.1 GCA_903831155.1 uncultured Planctomycetaceae bacterium
CTCCAGCTGCGTGCTGCTGCCCGAGGGGCGGTAGAACTGCTGGATGGTCACCTTGATCGCCCCGAGCTTCGGGCTGTTGCCGTAGTTGAAGAGCGTCTGCCCGACGTCGAGCAGCGTCTGGACGGTGCCCTTGCCGTGGGTTGCCTTGTCGCCCACGATCAGTCCGCGACGGTAGTCCTGGATCGCGCCGGCCAGGATCTCGCTGGCACTCGCGCTGTACTTGCTCGCGAGCACCACCAGCGGGCCGTCCCAGGCCACGCCCGCCTCGGGGTCGTCGTACGGCCTGACCTGCTGCGCCGCATCCTTGATCTGGACCACCGGCCCCCTGTCGATGAACAGGCCGGTGAGCTTGATCGCCTCGGGAAGGGAGCCGCCGCCGTTGCTCCGCAGGTCGAGCACCACGCAGTCCACGCCCTGCTTGCGAAAATCGTCGAGCAGCCGCCGGCAGTCGCGGGTGCTGCTCTTGAACTCCGCCTGGCCCTGCTGGGCTCCGGCCATGTCGAGATAGAAGCTCGGCAGGTTGATCACGCCGATCCGGTAGGGCTTCCCGTCCGGCTTCGTGCCATGCTCGATCACCTCGCCGCGGGCCTCGGCATCCTTGAGCTCGATCTTGGCACGGGTGATGTCGTAGATCTTCGGCGCGGTGTCGCCGACCGGGATCACCTTGAGCCGCACGATGGTGCCGCGCTTGCCGCGGATCAGCTTCACGACCTCGTTGAGATTCATGTCGACCACATCGACGATCTCGCCATCCTTCCCCTGCCCCACGCCCACGACCCGATCCTTGGCCTTGAGGCGACCGTCGCGGTCGGCGGCCCCGCCCGGCGTGAGCTCCACGATCGTCGTGTAGCCGTCTTCGCCCTTGAGCTGCGCCCCGATGCCGTCGAGCTGCAGCTTCATCTGGATCTCGAAGTTCTCCTGCGTGCCGGGCGACATGTAGCTGGTGTGCGGGTCGAAGCTGCTCGTGAGCGTGGTCAGGTAGGTCTCGAGCAGCTCGTCGGCAGTCATCTGATGCCACCGCTTCGCCAGGCTGCGATAGCGGCGGAGGAGCTTCTCCTTCGCCTCGCCCGGCTCCGTCTTCTCCATCTTCTGCACGAGCAGGTCGTACTTGATCCGCCGCCGCCAGAGATCCTCGGCCTCGGCCTCGTTCTTCGCCCACTTCGTCTCGTCGCGGTCGATCACGATCGTTTCCTGCCTGGTGAAGTCATGCGGCTCCTCGATGAGCCGCTCGACGAGGGGCAGCCGTTGATCGACCCGCTGCAGGAAACGGTCCAGGACCTCGTAGGCGAAGGTCACGTCGCCACGCTTGACGAGATCGTCGAGTGACTCACGCCGCTGCGCGAACGCATCGACGTCGCTCTGCAGAAAGTAGAGCTTCCACGGATCGAGGGCCTCGAGAAACGACATGAACCAGCGGCGGGCGATCTCGTCGTCGATCGGCTTCTTGAGGTAGTGCTCCTTCTCGAGATGCTTGCGGACGGCGACGGCGATGTAGCGGTCATTGGCACCGGGCGTGGTGCCGGCCGGCGGAGCCGAGGGTTGCGCCGGCGGCTGCGGCCGCGCGGCCACGGGAGCCTCCGCGGCCGGACGATCGGCGGGTGCGATCACCGCCGGGGGCTGCTGAGGAAGTGTGTCCACCTGCCCCGTCGCGACCGGCGAAAGCGTGGCGAGCGCCACGAAA
>CAIKWU010000250.1 GCA_903831155.1 uncultured Planctomycetaceae bacterium
GGTGAGGATGCAGAAGCTCGACCCCTACATCAACGTCGATCCGGGCACCATGAGCCCGTACCAGCACGGCGAGGTGTACGTGCTCGACGACGGGAGCGAGACCGACCTCGACCTCGGCCACTACGAGCGATTCACGTCGACCAAGCTCACCCGCGAGAGCAACTACACGACCGGCCAGATCTACCTGTCCGTGATCAACAAGGAGCGGCGGGGCGAGTTCCTCGGCAAGACGGTGCAGGTGATCCCGCACATCACCAACGAGATCAAGGAGATGGTGAAGAACCTCGCCGATGGCGAGACCGACATCGCCATCACCGAGATCGGCGGGACGGTGGGCGACATCGAGAGCCTGCCCTTCCTGGAGGCGATCCGGCAGATTCCGCTGGAGGTGGGCCGCGAGAACTGCATCTTCATCCACCTCACGCTCGTGCCCTACCTCAAGGCCGCGGGCGAACTGAAGACGAAGCCCACGCAGCACTCCGTGGGCCTGCTCCGCCAGATCGGCATCCAGCCCGACATCCTCGTCTGCCGCACCGAGCGGGCGATCGACGTGTCGGACCGGGAGAAGATCGCGCTGTTCTGCAATGTGCCGCTCGATGCGGTGATCGAGGAGCGCGACAAGGACTTCTCGATCTACGAGGTGCCGCTGTCGCTGCAGTCGAACCGGATCGACGAGATCATCCTGCGGCGGTTCGGCATTCAGGCCGGCGCCGCGGATCTGGAGGAGTGGCACGACATCCTCCACCGGCTGCGGAATCCCGAGCACGAGGTGTCGATCGCCCTGGTCGGGAAATATGCCGAGCACCGCGACGCCTACAAGAGCATCTACGAGGCCCTCGATCACGGCGGCATCGCCCAGAAGACGCAGGTCCGCGTGCAGCCGATCAAGAGCGAGGACATCGAGCGGGAGGGGGCCGAGCGGCTGCTCGCCGGCTTCGACGGCCTGATCGTGCCGGGCGGGTTTGGCGAGCGCGGCATCGAGGGCAAGGTGGAGGCCATCCGCTTCGCCCGCGAGCGAAAGCTCCCCTTTCTCGGCATCTGCCTGGGCATGCAGTGCGCCGTGATCGACGTGGCCCGCCACTGCGCCGGCCTCGAGGGGGCGCATTCGACGGAGTTCGCCCGCAACACCCCGCACCCGGTGATCTGCCTGATGGACGAGCAGTACAAGGTGGTCGACAAGGGGGGCACGATGCGGCTCGGCGCCAGGCCGGCGGTGCTGGCCGAGGGCACGAAGTCGGCGGCCGCCTACGGCACCACGCGGATCTCCGAGCGGCATCGGCACCGCTACGAGTTCAACGGCAGGTATCGCGGGCAGCTCGAGCAGGCCGGGCTCGTGATCGCGGGCACGAGCCCCGACGGCTCGCTGGTGGAGATCGTGGAGATGGCCGACCACCCCTGGTTCGTGGCCGTCCAGTTCCATCCCGAGTTCAAGAGCAAGCCGACCGCCGCCCATCCGTTGTTCGCCGGCCTCGTGGCCGCGGCGGTGGAGCGGCATGCAGGCAGCGCGTGGGTGGCCGAGGCCTGAGCGGCGAGGAGGTGCGATGAGCGACGAGACCGGGGTGACGGACACGGCAGACGGGGCTGGTGCGGCGGGCAGGATGCCGCCCCCGTCCTTCGAGTTCCTGATCCACACGCTCTTCACCCAGGCGCTGATGGCGTTCGGCCGGATCCCGAACCCGATCACGAATCAGGCCGTGAGGAACGTCGCCACCGCCAAGCACTTCATCGACACGCTCGACATGCTGGATGCCAAGACGAAGGGCAACCTCTCGGCTGACGAGCGGAAGCTCCTCGAGGAGATCCAGCACCAGCTGCGGATGCTGTACGTTGAGGAGCGGGCATGAGAGGCCACGCTGCGCGGGCCGCCGGACCGGGCCTGGGAGTCGCCACGTGTGTCGTGCTCGCCCTGGCGAGCCTGCCCGTGACGGCTGCGGTCACGCTCGACCGGCACGACGACCGAATCGACGTGGCGATCGACGGCGAGCCCTTCACGTCGTACGTCCACACGGGCCATCGCAAGCCGATCCTGTTTCCGGTGCGCGGTCCCGGCGGGACGCCGATGACGCGGTCGTGGCCGGTGGTCGCCGACGTCCCCGGCGAGGCCCACGACCATCCCCACCACGAGTCGATCTGGTTCACGCACGGGCTCGTCAATGGCGTCGATTTCTGGGTATCGCACCCGAAGGCCGGCAAGGCCGAGCGGCAGGCGAACAACCGCATCGAGCAGGCGGAGATCCTCCGAGCCGAGGGGGGCGACGAGGGGGTCATCGAGACCCGCAACCGCTGGGTGAAGGCCGACGGCACGGTCGTCTGCACCGACACCTGCCGCATCGTGTTCGGCGGCGATGCCGCCACCCGCACCATCGACTACACGATCACCATCCACGCCGACCACGGCCCGGTGACGTTCGGCGACACCAAGGAGGGGGCGATGGGGCTGAGGGTGCCGACGCCGCTGCAGCTCAAGGACCTCGACGGCTCGAAGGGGGCCGCGGGCCACTGCGCCAACTCCGAGGGCCTGCACGACGCCGACGTGTGGGGCAAGCCGGCCCGCTGGGTCGACTACTGGGGGCCGATCGGCGGCGAGGTCGTGGGCGTGGCGGTGCTGGACCACCCGGGCAATCTGCGGCACCCGACCCACTGGCATGCCCGCGACTACGGGCTCGTCGCGGCCAACCCCTTCGGCCTGCACGATTTCACCGGCGCTGCGAAGGGGAGCGGCGACCATGCGATCCCCGCCGGCGGCACGCTCACGCTCCGGTACCTGTTCGTGTTTCACCGGGGCGACGCGGAGGCGGCCGGCATCGACGGCATCTGGCGGAAGTGGGCCCGGTCGAACGGCGACGCGAAGACGATGCCATGACGGCGAGAATCCTCGACGGCCGGGCGCTCGCGGGACGGATCGAGACGTCGCTCAGGAGCGAGGTCGAGACGTTCACGGGCATGTTCGGCAGGCGGCCGCGGCTGGTCGTGGTGCTCGTCGGCGACATGGCCGCCAGCGCCTCCTATGTGAAGAGCAAGGCGGCGGCGGCGGCCCGGGTGGGCGTGGACTCCGAGGTGCTGCCCGTGGCGGCCACCGCGACCACCGCCGACCTCGTGGCCCTCGTGCGGGCGATCGCCCGCGACGAGCACGGTGCGGCCGACGGGATCCTCGTGCAGCTGCCCCTGCCGCCGCACGTCGACACGGTGGCGGTGCTCGATGCCGTGCCGCCCGAACGCGACGTCGATGGCTTTCATCCGGAGAACGCCGGCCTGCTCTCGCAGGGCCGGCCGCGGTTCATCCCCTGCACGGCCGCCGGCGTGCAGCGGATGCTGATCGATGCGGCGATCCCGACCGCGGGAAAGCACGTGGTGGTCGTGGGTCGCAGCGACATCGTGGGGAAGCCGCTGGCCCTGCTTCTCTCCCAGCGGCCGCCGCTCGGCTGTCCGACGGACGGCACGGGAGGCTGCGACGCGACGGTGACCATCTGCCACAGCCGCTCGGGCGACATCGGCCACTTCACCCGGCAGGCGGACATCGTGGTGGCGGCGGTCGGGAAGCCGCGGCTGATCACCGCCGACATGGTGCGGCCCGGGGCCGCGGTGATCGACGTGGGGATCAACCGCGTGGATGGCAGGCTCGTGGGCGACGTCGACTACGCTCCGGTGAGCGAGGTGGCCGGCTCGATCTCGCCCGTACCCGGAGGCGTGGGCCCCATGACGGTGGCGATGCTCATCGCCAACACGCTCCTCGCCGCCGAACTCCGCCTCGGCAGGCGGTGATCGGCCCCCACGCCCGTGGCCGCGATCCCGGCGGTGGGCCCCGGGGGGCGTTTCAGTCGCGTTTTCGCGGCCCAACGCGGCCTTGAATGAGCCGGGGGATGTCACTACTTTCCCGACCCGCATGACAGGTGCCGGCGGCCAAGGTTCGCCCATCCTGCCACGCCACGCGCAGCCCCCGCCGCCGGTGCGACGAGGGATGGCGATGGCCGCGTGCGGTCCGCCTGTCCGATCACTCCCGGGGCACGACACCCGCTCCCTCGAGACCCTCGGTTCATGAACTACTTCGTCAGGGCACTTCGCGAGGCGGCCAAGAGTTGGCCGTTGCTCGCTGCGGCGCTGCTCTGCTCCGCGGGCGTCGCCGCCCTCTGGGGCGCGAACATCGCCGCCCTCTTTCCCATCATCGAGGTGACCCTCAAGGGCGACTCGCTGCAGTCGTGGAACGAGCGGAGGATCGACGAGGCCGAGAGCCGGATCGAGGCCGGCAAGAGGGAACTCGCGGAGATTGAGGGTCGACTGGCCGCCCCGGCCGGCGACGCCGCGGAGCTGACCCGCGACCGAACCCGTCGCGACACGCTCCAGCTCTCGATGCGCGGCGATCAGGCGATCGTCTACTCAGCCGAGCGGCTCGCGCCCTGGCTCGATCGCTTCCTGCCCCGCAACCCGTTTCAGACGGTTTTGCTGGTGGTGGTATTCGTCGTGGCAAGCACGTTCCTCAAGCACGTGCTGCTGATGGGCTCGACGCTGCTGGTCAGTTGGGTGGCCATGAACATCAGCCGCAACATCCGGCTGAAGGTGTTCGACAAGGCGCTCGCGCTGGACCGGGCCCAGTTCATGAAGTACGGCTCGGCCGGCTTCATGGCCCAGGTGACGGCCACGTCGGACATGCTCGCCGGCGGCATCACCGCCGTGTACGGCGGCGCCGTCACCGAGCCGCTGAAGATCATCACCTGCCTCGGGTTCGCGGCGATGGTCTCGTGGCGGCTCACGCTCGCCTGCCTGACGCTGGCCCCGGTCGTGGGGTTCCTGATGGTCTGGCTCAACCGCCGCATCAGGAACGTGTCGAAGAACATCCTCAACCGCTCGAAGGGCTTCCACCACGTCCTGCTCGAGGCCCTCAACAACGTCCTCACCGTGCAGGCCTACACGATGGAGGAGTTCGAGCGGCAGCGGTTCCGGAACTGCACCCGCGACATGATGCGGACCGGGCTCTGGCACTCCTTCTACCACGCGCTGGCCAATCCGATCACCGAGATCCTCGGGATCGGGATGGTGGCCACCTCGATCGCCGTGGGCGCGTGGCTGGTGATCAACCAGGAGACGAAGATCTTCGGGATCACGATGACCGAGCAGCCCATGACGGTGCCGGGCATCATGATCTTCTTCGGCTTTCTGATCGGGGCCAGCGATCCGGTGCGGAAGCTCTCGGGCGTGATCACGGGCCTCAACATCGGCATGGTGGGCGCCCAGAACCTGTATCCGCTGCTCGATACGCCGTCGCGGCTCGCGGAAACCGCGACGCCCCGCGCGGTGCCGTCGCCCCATCGCGAGATCCGCCTCGACGACGTGACGTTCTCGTACGACGGGATCGACACGGTGCTGAAGGGCGTGAACGTGTCGATCCGGTTTGGCGAGCGGGTGGCGATCGTGGGTCCGAACGGCGGCGGCAAGAGCACGCTCGTCAACGTGATCTGCCGGTTCTACGACCCCACGAAGGGCCGCGTGCTGATCGACGACGTGCCGCTCACCGAGATGTCGCTCCACGACCTCCGCCGTCGGATCGCGATGGTCACCCAGCAGACCGAGCTTTTCAACGAGTCGATCCACTACAACATCAAGTACGGTCGCTGGGAGGCGACGGACGCGGAGATCGAGGACGCTGCCCGCAAGGCCCACGCCCACGAGTTCATCTCCGAGTTTCCCGAGGGCTATCGCACGATGGTCGGCCCGAACGGGTTCAGGCTCTCGGGCGGTCAGCGGCAGCGGATCGCGCTCGCCCGGGCCTTCCTCCGCAACGCCGAGATCCTGGTGCTCGACGAGGCGACCAGCCAGATCGACGTGGAGAGCGAGCGGCTGATCCACGAGGCCCTCGCCACCTACGTGGAAAACCGGACCGTGATCATGATCACCCACCGCGCCAGCACGCTGGCGCTCGCCGACTCGATCATCGAGGTCGATCACGGTGTGGCGACGAAGCGTCCGGCCCGCCAGCAGCAGGCGGCCTGATCGCACGCCGGAGCCGTCGGGTGCTACACTCGGCCCCATGAGCGGATTCGTCGCCTGTTCGTGCGGCTACCGAGGGCCCGGCGTCGAGGAGGGTGTGGGCACGGTCTGCCCGCAGTGCGGCTCGTCCGCCGGCGAGTCGGACGGCGTGGTCTACCACATCCCCTGTCCCAAGGGGCACGTTTTCAGGGCGCGGGAGGACTGGCTCGGCCGGGAAATGGTCTGCCCGAAGTGCAACTCCCCGTTCCTGATCCAGGCCACGTCGAGCCTCGAATACCGTCGTGAGCAGAAGCGGCGGCAGGACGCGATCGACGAGCGGGCGGCGAAGGCCTGGCTGACCCGGGCGATCGTGGCCGGGGTCGTGGTGCTCCTGTCGTTCGTGGCGATGATCATCGCCAGCCAGAACCCGCAGTGGTTCCGGCCCAAGGGTTGATCGCCGGTCAGTCCAGGCGATCGTTCCATCGCGCGGCGTCGCGGGGCTCGTACCGCTCCGGCTCGAAACTGTCGCGGACGATCGCCCGGATCGCCCGCAGATCGATCGGCCCCTCCCGGCCCGCGATCTGCACGAGCAGGTTGCCGATTGCGGTCGCCTCGACCGGCCCGGCCACGACGGCCCTGCCGGTCGCGTCGGCGATCATCTGGCAGAGGAGCCGGTTCTTCACCCCTCCCCCCACCACGTGCACCCGCGACACGCGTCGGCCGAGGAGTTCGTCGAGTTCGCGGAGCGTGCGGCGGATCGCGGCGGCCACGCTCTCGAGCGCGGCGCGGACCACGGCGCCCGTGGAGTCGGGCACCGGCTCACCGGCACGCTTCGCCAGCGCCCGGAGCGCCTCCGGCATGTCGGCGGGGGCGACGAGCGAGGGATCGTTCGGATCGACGAGCGTCGCCAGAGGAGGTGCCTCCGCGGCGAGGGCCGTGAGCTGGTCCCAGGTCCAGCCTTGTCCGGCCCGCTGCCATGCGGCCCGGCACTGCTGCACCAGCCACAGCCCGCACACGTTCTTCAGCAGCCGCGTGGTGCCGCCGACGCCCCCCTCGTTGGTGAAGTTGCGGGCGAGGCACTCGGCCGAGACCAGCGGCCGATCGAGCTCGGCTCCCACGAGCGCCCAGGTGCCGAGGCTGACGTAGCACCAGTCGGGCCGGCTGCTCGGCGGTTCGGGTGCCGGCACGGCGGCGACGGCGCTGGCCGTGTCGTGGGTTCCGGGTACCACGACGTGCACCGCGTGAAGCCCCGTCTCGACGGCCACCTCCGGCCGCAGGATGCCGAGGTCGGTGCCCGGGTCGGTGAGGGGTCCGAAGATCCGCCGCGGCAGTCCGAAGCGGTCGAGCATGCCGAACGCCCAGTCGGCGTGCCGCGGATCGTAGCACTGGGTCGTCGAGGCGTTGGTCCGCTCGTTGGATACGGCACCGCAGAGCAGCCAGTGGAGCAGGTCCGGGATCATCAGCATGCGGTCGGCAGCCGACAGGATGCTCGAGTTCGCGGCCTTGAGGGCGAGGAACTGGTAGAGCGAGTTGATCTCCATGAACTGCAGGCCGGTCGCATCGAAGATCTCCCCGCGCGGCACGGTGCGTTCGGCGGCGGCGAGCATGCCGCGGGTTCGGGCGTCGCGGTAGCAGACCGGGTTGGCGAGCAGCATGCCGTCGGGGCCGAGGAAGGAGAAGTCGACGCCCCACGTGTCGACACCCACCGTCGAGACGGCGGCACCGTGGCGGGACCCGGCGGTCCGCAGGCCAGCGACGACCTCCTGCCAGAGTCGGGGCAGGTCCCAGGTCAGCTGGCCCGCCATCGACACGGGCGCGTTTTCGAAGCGGTGGAGCTCCTCGAGTTCGAGGATCCGCCCGTCGAATGCTCCGGAGACGACCCGTCCGCCCGAGGCGCCCAGGTCGACCGCCAATGCCACCTTGCGAGCCATGAGTCTTTCCCTCCCGCCTCGAGATTCCGCCGTGCGTGGCGGAGATTGTGCGGTTTTGGGCCGGCTTTGGGAGGGGCCACCGCGGAAGCGGGGAAACGCCGGCGAACCTTGCGCTCTGGCGCGGTTTCGACGCGACAGACGTCGTCACCTTGGACGATTGAAAAGCCGGGAGTAGAATTGTTCCAATAGTTGAGCAACAAGGTAATGTTTATGGCGGCTCCGGCCACCATCGATGAGCCCGTCAGTCGTGAGGCGTCGCCGGCGCTTCGCGAGCAACTCGCCCGGGACAGCCGCGAACTCGAGTCCTCGACGCCCGAGGAGATCATCCGCTGGGCCGTGGGACGGTTCGGCAGCAGGCTCACGATGGCCACCGCGTTCGGGCCCGAGGGCTGCCTGATCATCCACTGGCTCGCGGCGATCGCGCCTGCCACGTATGTCTTCAACCTCGACACCGGCTACCAGTTCTCCGAAACGCTCGAACTCCGCGACCGGATCGCGCGACGATACGGGATCGAGGTCGCCCTGGAGCGGCCCGACACGTCGGTCGAGGATTACGAGCGGCTTCACGGCGGGCCGATCTACCGCACGAACCCCGACCGCTGCTGCGGCGACCGAAAACTCGCGGTGGTGAGCCGCGTGCTGAAGGGATTCGACGCCTGGATGAGCGGCATCCGTCGCGACCAGAGCCCCGACCGGGCAGCCTCGCCGATCGTGGGCTGGGATCACAAGTTCGGCGTGGTCAAGGTTTCGCCGCTCGCCAACTGGACCAAGTCGAAGGTCTGGGAGGCGATCCTCCGCGAAGACGTTCCCTACAACCCGCTTCACGACAAGGGCTACATCAGCATCGGCTGCCTGCCGTGCACCCGGGCGACCACGGCGGGCGAGGACGAGCGGGCCGGCCGCTGGAGCGGAACGGCCAAGACCGAGTGCGGACTCCATTCCCGTTGACGTTCAAGGAATCGCCATGCGGCTCTCCGCCAAGGCCGAATACGCCGCTCTCGCAGCCGTCGAACTGGCACGTCGGGTGGATGCTCCGACTCCCGTGCGAATCCGCGAGATCTGCGCGGCGCAGGGAGTGCCTCCGCGGTTCCTCGTGCACATCCTCCTGCAGTTGAAGGCAGCGGGCATCGTTCTCAGCGTTCGCGGTGCGGCCGGCGGCTATCGCCTCGCGAAGCCGGCCGACGGCGTCACGCTCAACGACATCCGCAATGCCGTCGACGGCCCGGCCGACGACGCGGCGCCGGTCTCCGTCGAACTCGCCAAGAAATCCCGCACGGCGGCCGTCCTCGCCTCGGCCTGGGAGACCGTGGCCGCCGCCGAGATGGAGGCGCTCGCGGAGATCACGCTCGCGAGCCTCGCCGCCCGCTGCAAGCCGACCGGCGACTCGATGTATTACATCTGAACGTCGCGGCCGCGAAGGCCGCGGATCGCGACCGGGCGCGGCGGCTACCTCTCGACCGGGACGATCAGCACGCTGGCCGAGGCGTGCGTGAGCACGGCTTCCGACGTGCTGCCGATCAGCCACCGTGAGAGCGGATCGGTCGGCGTGCGGCCCAGCACGATCAGGTCGGTGCCGTCGGACTTCGCCCGTTCGATGATCCGCTCGCCGGGGTTGCCCTGCGCGACCACCGGAGTCGCCGAACGAAATGCCGCGGGCAGCGAGGCGGCGAACGCCGCGAGCACGCCCTCGAGTGCGGTCACTTCAGCGTCGTGCTCCTGCTGCCAGGCCTGGGCGACCGCCGCGGTGTCGGGATCGCGGACCCGGTTCTCCAGCCACGACGGCAGCGGCCCGGCGAGCATCGATTCCGCCACGCCGATCACCGTTCCCGTGGTGCCTGCGGGCCAGTGCACGTGGCCGATCGCCTTCGCGACCGATGCCGCGCTGGCGGCATGGTGGCAGGTGAGCACCCGGAAGCCCCTGTCGGCCGGGGGCATGGACCGGGCGACGAGCACCGGAAGGTGGGCGCCGTGGACGACCGCCCGCGACACGCTGCCGAGCAGCAGGGTCTGCAAGCCGCCGTGGCCCCTCGCGCCCACCGCCACCATGTCGGCCTGCCAGTCGGTCGCCGACTTGAGGATGCCGACCGCGGCCGGGGCGTCGGTCTGCAGGAACTCGACCCGGCCGCGAATCGCGGCCGGCAGAGCGTCGCGGGCATCGTCGAATACGGCCGCCGCGGCGCCGCCGATGATCGAACGCGAGGCCTCCGGGACCCGCTTCTCGAGGTCGCGCGGCGAATAGTAGAGGGCCACGAGGTCGGCTGCCGGATCGACGAGCGCACCGGCAACTTTCACGGCGTCGAGCGACGACTTCGATCCATCGACGGCGATCAGGATTCTCATGGCGGAGGCTCCACGGTGGGATGACGATGCGGGATGAACGTTCAGGCGATCCAGACCTTGGCCGGCTCGCCCGGCACCTCGCGGACCAGTCGCGGCACCGCATATCCGGGCAGCGACTCCCGGAGCCGGCGGTGGAGTTCGACGGCCCGCTGCTCCTCCACGTCGAAATGGGCGGCGCCACGGATGCGGTCGAGCAGGTGGAGGTAATACGGGACCACGCCGAGCTCCACGAGCCGCTCCGACAGCGCGGCCAGGGTGGCGGCGGAGTCGTTGACGCCCGCCAGGAGCACCGTCTGGTTGAGGATCGTGGCAGGCGTGGAGGCGAGCGTCCGCACGGCGGCGGCCACCGTCGCGTCGAGTTCCGCCGGATGGTTGGCGTGAATCACGACGACGCGGGCGAGCCGGGAGTCGCCGAGCACCGCGGCGAGGTCGGGTGTCACACGCGATGGCAGCACGACGGGCAGCCGGGTGTGGATCCGGAGCCGGCGAACGTGTGGAATCCTTTCGAGCCGCCCGAGGACGTCGGCCAGGAATCCGTCATCGACGAGCAGCGGGTCGCCACCCGAGAGGATCACCTCGGTGATGGCCTCGTCGTCGGCGATGGCGTCGAGCCCTGCGGCGACGCCGCGACGCGTGGCCCCGCTCTCCGCGTAGGGGAACTCGCGGCGGAAGCAGTAGCGACAGTTGATCGCGCAGCCGCCCGTGAGCAGCAGGAGCGCGCGGCCGCGGTACTTCCGCACGAGGCCCGGCCCCGCCAGCGCGTCAGCCTCGCGGAGCGGGTCGCTCGACCACCCGGGCGCCGAAGCATCCTCCTGGGCGAGGGGCAGCACCTGCATGAGGAGCGGATCCCGCAGGTCGCCGCGGCGCATGCGGTCGACGAAGCCACGTGGCACGAGCAGCGGAAACGCCCGCGCCGCCGCGGGGATCTCCGTGGCGGCGAGGCCGAGCAGGTCGCGAAGCTCCGCGGGATCGCGGATCGCATCGGCGAGTTCCCGCTGCCAGCCCGAGGCGGAGGTCGCGGCACGAACGTGGGTGGCGGTCGGCATCGGGAACGGCCGGTGGAAGTTGACAGGTTCACGCCTCGCGGCGACGCTTGACGGCCTTCAAGGATACGGGCGTCGGCCCCCGAAGAGAAAGCGGCCCTTCACAGGAGCGTCGAGAGACAGTGCCAGCCTACAACACGAGCGAGTTCAAGAAGGGTCTCAAGGTCCAGATCGACGGCGATCCGTACATCATGATCGAGTGCAACTTCGTGAAGCCGGGCAAGGGCCAGGCGCTCTACAAGTGCAAGCTGCGGAACCTGCTGCGGAACACGGTGCTCGACCGGACCTACAAGAGCGGCGACTCGCTCGACGCGGCCGACATCACCACGATCGAGGCCCAGTTTCTCTACAAGCAGGGCGAGGCGTTCGTGTTCATGGACAACGCCAGCTACGAGCAGTACGAGCTCTCCAAGGAGCAGGTCGACGA
>CAIKWU010000251.1 GCA_903831155.1 uncultured Planctomycetaceae bacterium
CTGGAGGGCGAAGCGCGGCGGACATGCAGAGAGCGGCGGGCACGATGCCCGCCGCGAACGTCCGGCGACGGGGCACGGGCAGCCCCGAGCCTCGGCAACGCAGGGTCCTCCGTGCATCGCCTTCAGCGGCGGTCGATGGGCACGTACTCGCGGACGGTCTCGCCCGAGTAGACCTGCCGTGGGCGGCAGATCTTCTTCGTGGGCGACCGGTGCATCTCCATCCAGTGGGCGATCCAGCCCGGCAGCCGGCCCATCGCGAAGAGCACCGTGAACATCTGCACGGGAATGCCCATCGCCCGGTAGATCACGCCGGAGTAGAAGTCGACGTTGGGGTAGAGCTTCCGCTCGATGAAGTAGTCGTCGGCGAGGGCCACCTCTTCGAGCTGCTGGGCGATGTCGAACAGCGGGTCGTGCCGCGAGATCTTGGCGAGGAGCTTGTCGGAGGTCGCCTTGATCAGCTTCGCCCGGGGGTCGTAGTTCTTGTAGACCCGGTGGCCGAAGCCCATCAGCCGGAAGCCCGAGTCCTTCTTCTTGGCCAGATCGACGTACTTCTTCACGTCGCCGCCGTCGGCCACGATCCGCTCGAGCATCTCCACGCACGCCTGGTTGGCGCCGCCGTGGAGGGGGCCCCAGAGCGCCGAGATGCCGGCCGAGATGCTGGCGAAGAGGTTCGCGTCGCTCGATCCCACCATGCGCACCGTGGAGGTGGAGCAGTTCTGCTCGTGGTCGGCGTGCACGATCAGGAGCATGTCGAGAGCGTCGGCGAAGTCGGGGTCGATGTGGTATTCCTCGCACGGCACCGCGAACATCATGTGGAGGAAGTTCTCGCAGTAGCTCAGGTCGTTGCGCGGGTACATCAGCGGCTGGCCGGCCGACTTCTTGTGGCTGTAGGCCGCGATCGTGGGCAGCTTGGCGAGCAGCCGGTGCACGCTCACCTCGACCTGCCGCGGGTCGCGGACGTCGAGCGAGTCCTGGTAGAAGGTCGAGAGGGCGCCGACCACGCTGCCGAGGATCGCCATCGGGTGGGCATCACGGGGAAAGCCACCGTAGAAGGCCCGCATGTCCTCGTGGATCATCGTGTGGTGGGAGAGCGAGGTCCGGAAGGCGTCGAGCTCCGCCGCCGTCGGCAGGTGGCCGTAGATGAGCAGGTAGGCCACCTCGACGAAGTCGCACTTCTCGGCGAGCACCTCGATCGGGTAGCCGCGGTAACGGAGGATCCCCTTCTCGCCGTCGAGGAAGGTGATGGCACTCGTCGTGGAGCCGGTGTTGACGTAGCCCTCGTCGAGCGTGATCAGGCCGGTCTGGGACCGGAGCCTGGCGATGTCGATCGCCCGCTCGCCTTCGGTGCCGACGATCACGGGCAGCTCGCAGCGGCCGCCGGGGAACTCGACCGTCGCGGTGCCGTCCGCCTTCGTGCCGGGCCAGGGCGGGGCCGCCGGGGAGGCCGCGGGAGTGGAGGAAGTCCGTGCGGTCGCGGTCATTCGGAAGGTCTCCGGCGCGTCGAGAAAAGTCCGCGAGTCGCGGTCGCAGACGCGAGGCGAAGTCTAGCCCTGGGCGCGTCCGCGGGCAATCAGCGGCAGCCCTTCCCGCGTGTCAGCGGTGGCCGCCCGCGGCAGTTCAGCGCGTCGTCGCCGCCGCCGGGCGACCGGCGGTGAACTGCGGGTCGAGCTGCGAGGAACCCTGCTCGTCGAACACCGTCCACACCGGGGTGCGTTGCCGGAGCTTGGCCAGGTATTCGTCCGTCACCTGCTGCCGCCGCTCGGCCACGAGCGTCTCGCGGATCCCGACCTGGGCATCGGTGAACGGGGTCCGCCCGGCCTCCTGCCGCTCGATCACCCGCACGATGTGCAGCTGCTCGCCGTCCTCGATGATCGTGCTGAGTTCGCCGACGGGCAGCGAGAAGATCGCCTCGTCGAGCCGGGCCGACGAGAGGCTGCCCTTGCCGGTCCAGTCGAAGATGCCGCCGGACGAGGCGGTCGGTCCCTCGGAACGGGCCTTGGCCACGTCGGCGAGAGGACGCCCGCCGAGCACCTCGTTGCCCATGGAGGCCAGCATCTCCCACGCCTCCCGCCTCGACCGCTTCAAGCCCATCTTCACGGTCACGGCCTCGAACCGGGCCTTCGCCGGATAGTCGTAGTCGGAGAGATGGTTCTGGTACCACGCGATCAGTTCCGCGTGGGGGATCTCCTCGTCGGCCTTCACGTTCTTCCGCAGCCATTCCTGGGCGAGCCCCCGCTCGAAGAACATCTTCCGCATGCGGTCGAGCGAGGTGCCGCCCATCCGCAGCGACTTCTCGTATTCCATGGAGTTGGGGGAGTTGGCCTCCTTCATCAGCCGCGGCAGCTGCTGCTCGTCGAACGCGCGATCGACGTTCTTGCGGATTTCGGGGAGCTTGTCCTCGGGAATCTCGCGGCACGCGTCGACGTAGACCAGCAGCGTCTCGACGTGCTGGGGGAGCACCTGCTGGCAGATCTGGAGACGGAGTTCCCGGACCTGCTCGGGGGGCATGCCGGGCGTGACCTTTGCGAGCCACTCGATCGCCTTGGGCGTGAGCAGGTCCGCTTCGAGGACGACCTCGGGCCCGACTCGGGCGACCACCAGCGCGGTTTCGAGCGACTGGTAGGCGGGCTGGCCGGACGGCGTCGAGGCCGGCGGCTCGAAGGAGGCCTGCGTCACACCTCCCGCGGCGGCCGACCCGGTCGCGACCGCCTTGGCGACCTCTGTGGCGATGATCGCGCCGATGGGCTCGAGGGGGGCCCCCGGGTTGGCGCGGATGCTCGAGAGCACGTGGTTGTCGGCCGACGGGGTCGTGGCGGTCGGCCAGTCCCGCGGTCGGCTCGTGGCGGCCGGGATCGTGGGCACCTGGGCCGGCTCCACGGCGCCGCGAGGCGTCGCATCCTGCGCGTGGATGGGCACCGCAGCGCAGGCCACCGCGGCGGCGGCGAGAAGCCGTCGTGCCGTGCAGACGCGGGTGCGTGGAAGGGGCGCTCTCATCGCGATCCGGTGACCGGGGGGGCGGGACTATAGGAGCGTCCGAGAGGCGGTCGCAAGGCCACCGACAGCCCGGAAAACCGCGTGGTTTCGCGGCCCGGGGTCAGGTGGCCGGGCGGGCCGGCCGCGGCGCCGCCGGAGTGGCGGCCTCGCGGTGGGCGGCGACGAGCAGGTCGGCGCGGCCGAGCGGACATCCGGACGCCTCCCGCGAGAGCACGGTGACGAACTCGAAGATCGGCGTCTCCCAGAAGCCCTCCTCCCGGAGGGCGACCGCGCCGATCGCCGCGAGGTCGCTGACGATCAGCCGGAAGCTCGAGGGCGTGAACACCCAGGCATGGCAGTCGTGGTACTCGCCGCCCGTCGCGTAGTACGAAAAGCCGGAGGCGGCGTCCTGCACCGGGTTCGAGACCGCGAAGGTGGCGGCCGCCTCCGTGCCCGTCCCCTGCCGTCCGTCGAAGGTGCAGAAGTTGGCGATGAAGTCGAACGCCGCTCCCGGGGCGTGCCGGGTCCGCTTTTCGTGGTGGGCCTGCAGGACGGCCCCCGTCGTCGAGGCCGGACGGAAGAAGTCGAAGGTCCGGCGACGATCCGGCACGGCGAGCACGAGCCGGCCCCCGGGCGCCAGGGCCCGCTCGCACTCCCTGAGAAACCCGAGCATGTCGGGCGTGTGCTCGATGACATGCGACGCGATCACCACGTCGAACCGGCCCGGACCCACGAGGTCGGCGAGCGGTTCGCCCCGCCAAACGTGGTCGACGTCCTCGATCCGCTCGATGTCCACGCCCGGCTGGTTCGCGTACTTCGCGCGGAGCGTGGCCGCGTCGCAGTGATCGACCGTCTCGACGCGTTGGCCGCCGCGCTTCGGGAGGATCGGGTTGTAGCTCGGCCCGATCTCCAGGCAGAGGCCCGAGGCGTCAAAGAGCCTGCGGATCGCCGCTTCGCGGCATTGCGAATAGTCGAGCGAGGTCATGGTCGAGAGCCTACCCGCCGGGCCGGGGGCTTGAGGAGCGTGCGGATCGCGGCGAGGAGGCGGTCGGGCTCGGCGGCGGTCGATTCGTGCACCGGCATGACCACCGTCTTCTGATCGACCACCCGCACCGTGCCTCCCCGGGCGGTCGCGGCCCGACGCAGGCCCTCCATGGCCGTCCGGTCGTGGTGGCCGATCACCACCATGCCCGGGTGCCGCGTGATCGAGTCGATGCCGAGTCCGACCGCCAGTGCCTTGAGCCGCGCGAACTCGAGCAGGCGACCGGCCTCTCCGGGGAGCGGGCCGAAGCGATCGGCCAGTTCGGTGGCGAGTTCGTCGATCTGCCCCTCGGCGGTCACGCGGGAGAGCCGACGGTAGACATCGATCTTGGCACGGAGGTCGGGGATGTAGTCGCGAGGCAGCCAGGCTTCGCCCGGCAGGTCGATGGTCACGGCTGGCGGCTCTGCCGGCGGCAGGGCCTTCATGCCGCGGACCGCCTGCTCGAGGAGCCGGCAGTAGAGCTCGTAGCCCACCGTGGCGATGTGGCCGCTCTGCTGCGTGCCGAGGAGGTTGCCCGCACCGCGGATCTCGAGATCCCGCATCGCCAGCGAGAAGCCGGCCCCCATGCTCGAGAACTCCTGGATCGCCCGCAGCCGCTTGGCGGCGGTGCTCGTCAGGCGGGCCGTTTCGTCCACGAGCAGGTAGCACCAGGCACGGTGGTGCGAGCGGCCCACGCGGCCGCGGAGCTGGTGCAGGTCGGCGAGGCCGTAGATGTCGGCCTCGTCGATGAAAATGGTGTTGGCGTTGGGGATGTCGAGTCCGCTCTCGATGATCGTGGTGGCCAGGAGGATGTCGGCACGCCCCGCCACGAAGGCGACCATCTGCTCCTCGAGTTCGGTCTCGGAGAGCCGGCCGTGGACGATCGCGATCGTCGCCTCGGGCACGATCTGCTGAATGCGGTGCGACACCTTGTGGATGTCGTGGATCCGGTTGTGCACGAAGAACACCTGCCCGCCGCGGGAGAGTTCCCGCTCGATCGCGTTCCGCACCAGGCTCGTGTCCCAGCGGGCCACCTTGGTCTCGACGGCCATGCGATTCGTCGGCGGCGTGGTCAGGTTGGAGATGTCGCGGATGCCGAGCATCGACATGTGGAGCGTTCGCGGGATTGGCGTGGCCGTCATGGTCAGCACGTCGACGCTGGCCCGTAGGGCCTTGAGCCGCTCCTTGACGTCCACGCCGAACCGCTGCTCCTCGTCCACGATCACGAGGCCGAGGTTGGCGAAGTGGATGTCAGCCTGGGCGAGCCGGTGGGTGCCGATCACGATGTCGACCGTCTTGCGGGCGAGCCCCTCGAGCGTGTCGCGCTCCTCGGCCAGCGGCGTGAGCCGCGAGAGGCAGCGGATCGTGAAGGGGAACTCCGCGAAGCGGGCCGTGAAGGTGCGGCGATGCTGTTCGGCAAGCACGGTGGTGGGCACGAGCACGGCCACCTGCGCCCCCGACTCCGCCGCCTTGAACGCCGCCCGCATGGCGAGTTCGGTCTTGCCGAAGCCGACGTCGCCGCAGAGGAGCCGGTCCATTGGCCGGGGCTTCTGCATGTCGTCGCGGATCGCCTCCATCGCGGTGAGCTGGTCGGGCGTCTCGTCGAACGGGAACGACTCCTCGAACTGCCGCTGCCACGGGGTGTCGAGCGGGAACGCGATCCCGGGGCGGCTCTCCCGCAGGGCCTGGAGCCGGATCATGTCGGCGGCCATGTCGGCCACCGCCTTCTGCACCGCCTGTTTCTGCTTCTCCCAGGTGGTGCCGCCGATCTTGGCGAGCTTCGGGGCGAGCTTGGTGCCGCCGACGTATTTCTGGACGAGCTCGATGCACGAGGCGGGCACGTAGATCCGCGTGCTCTCCGCGAACTCGAGGTCGAGGAACTCCTCCGTCCGCCCATGCTTCTCGAGGAGCTTCAGGCCCTTGTACCGGCCGATGCCGTGCGACACGTGGACGACGTAGTCGCCCTCGTGCAGGTCGAGGAAGGTGTCGATGGCCCTCGCGAGCCGCTGCTTCGCCGGACGCCGGGCGGCTTCGTCCCGGCGGAAGAGTTCGCCGCTCGACACCAGCACCAGTTTCTCGGGCACGAGCCGGAAGCCCGCCGAGAGGTGGCCGCGGGCAAAGTGGAGCCGCCCGCTCCGGGCGGGCGCCGAGCCGGCGAGCAGTTCGCCCAGCCGTTTCTCCTCCGCGTCCGACGGGGCGACCACCCAGACCTCCTGGTCCCGGCCCACCGTCTCGAGTTCCTCCCTCACGCGGTCGAGCGAACCCGTGAACCGCTCCACGCTCTCGACCGCGAGCGTGGAACTCGTGTCGAGGCTCGACGGTGCGATCGCCGACAGGGCCAGGGACGGCAGGCGGTGCATCCGCGCGAAGAGGTCGTCCGGGCGAAACAGTCCGGCCGCGGCGCCGAGACGGTCATGCATCCGCTGCGCCTCCTCGGCCACCTCACCGGGTTCGACGACCACCCACGCCGAGCCCGGTGGCAGCAGGTCGGCGAGGTGGGTGTGTCGCGTGCCGGCGGCCACCCCGAGGACGGTGAGGTCGATGCCCTCGACGGCCGCGACGCTTCGTTGGGTCACGGTGTCGAACGTCCGCAGCGACTCGATCTCGTCGCCGAAGAGTTCCACGCGCACCGGACGGTCCCAGTCGGCGGCGAACAGATCGATGATCCCGCCGCGACGGGCGAACGTGCCCGGTGTGTCGATCGCGTCCACCAGTCGCCACCCGCGGGTCGTGAGCCAGTCGGCCAGCTCCTCGGGATCGAGCCGTCCGCCCACGGCGAGGCGCCGCGTTCCCGCCGCGATGTCGCGGGGATCCGCGAGCGGGGCCAGCAGGGCCTGGATGCAGGTGACGACGACCGGTGGCCGTGGGCCTTCCCCGGCTGCCAGACGCCTCACGACGGCGAGCCGGTCCGCGTCGGCGGGATCGTCACCGGGATCGTCCTCGCCGAGGCTCTCCACCGCCGGCAGGAGCAGGGCCGGCGCGTCGCTGAACAGGGCGAGGTCGTCCAGGAAGTCGTCGGCCTCGACCGCGTGGGGGAGGACGACGACCAGCGTGCCCGCGTCCGCCTCCCGCGTTCTGACCACCGCCGCCACCGCGAGCGCAGACGCCGATCCCCAGGTTCCGCCGATCGTCCCCCCGTGCCCCTCGCGGAGCGCGGCGGCGACGTCGGCGAACCCGCGATGCGACTCGAGGGTTTCAGCCAGGCCGAGCAACCGCCCGGCCGGCCGGCGGGCGCGATCTGCCACGGCGACGGTTGTACCCGATCGGCGGCCGACGTCGGGGGCGGGCGTCCGGTTTCCGCGGCCACCGCCTCGGCGGGGACCACGGACGTTCGACAAGAGTGCGAGAATCCGTTTCAATCCGCGTCGCACGACGCGGAGGCCGGTGGCATGAAGATCATTCGATTTCTGGCGGACGGGGCCGAGCATCTGGGTTCGCTCCACCCCGACGGCACGGTGACGCTCCTGGAGGGAAGCCTTTTCGGTCCCCTCCGCGACACGGGCCGGCGGACGGTCGCCGACAGGCTCCTCGCCCCGATCGAGCCACGCGACATCATCTGCGTGGGCCTCAACTACCGGCAGCACGCCGCCGAGACGGGCGCCGAGACGCCGGCCCACCCGATCATGTTCATGAAGAACTCGGGTGCCGTGCAGAACCCGGGCGACCCGATCCTGCTCCCCCGCAGGCTGCGGAGCGATCGCGTCGACTACGAGGCGGAACTCGCGGTCGTGATCGGGAGACGCTGCCACAACGTCCGCCGAGACGACGCCCTCGCCCACGTGCTCGGCTTCACCTGCGGCAACGACGTGTCCGCCCGCGACTGGCAGCGGAACGGGGGCGGCGGGCAGTGGTGCCGCGGCAAGTCGTTCGCCACGTTCTGTCCGCTTGGCCCCGCGATCGTGACCACCGACGAACTGCCCGATCCGGGGAGCCTCGGCATCCGGACGATCCTCAACGAGACGGTGATGCAGGACTGCACCACCGCCGACATGATCTTCGACGTTCCCGCGATCATCGAGTTCTTCTCCGCGAGCATGGTGCTCCGCCCCGGCACGGTGATCCTCACCGGCACGCCCCACGGCGTCGGCATGGCCCGGAAGCCCCCGGTCTTTCTCCAGCCGGGCGACACGGTCACGGTGGAGATCGACCGCATCGGCCGGCTCACGAACCCGGTCGCCGAAGAGCCCGCCTGACCGGGCAATCGCTCGGCGAGGGGCAGCCCCGAGCCTCCAGAAGGCATCGAGTCGTCCGCCGGCGTCGGCCCAGGGGCCTCACCGTCCCGCAGCCTGTTTTTCGGTCGGTTTTCATCGTGTATGGTTGAGAGCCTGTCTGCAGGTCCCGCCCCCGGTCCCAAGGAGCCTCCCCATGGCCACCGTCTCCCGCCCGTCGAAAGCGTCTGAAGCCTTCGTTTCGGGGGCCGACGTGGTCGTCGAGTCGCTCGTCCGCCACGGCGTGGACGTGATCTTCGCCTACCCGGGCGGGGCGAGCATGCCGCTCCATCAGTCGCTCACCCGCTACAAGGACAAACTCCGCACCATCCTGCCGCGGCACGAGCAGGGCGGGGCGTTCGCGGCCCAGGGCTATGCCCGCACGACCGGCCGGCCGGGCGTCTGCATGGGGACGAGCGGCCCGGGGGCCCTGAACCTCGTCACGGCGATCGCCGACGCCAAGCTCGACAGCATCCCGATGGTGGTGCTCTCCGGCCAGGTCGGCACCAGCGTGATCGGCACCGACGCGTTCCAGGAAACGCCGATGGTCGAGGTGTGCCGCGGGATCACGAAGCACCACTACCTCGTGACCGACCCCAACGACATCGCCCGCGTCATGAAGGAGGCGTTTTTCATCGCCACCACGGGCCGCCCCGGCCCGGTGCTCGTCGACCTGCCGAAGAACATCCAACTCGCCCAGATCGTGCCCGACTACGACTGCCCGATGAACCTGCCCGGCTACCGGCCCGAGCAGCGGAAGGCGGCGCCCGCCGAGCAGATCCAGCAGGTCGCCGCGGCGATCAAGCGTGCGAAGAAGCCCGTGATCTACGCCGGTGGCGGCGTGATCGCCTCCGATGCCTCCGCCGAACTGCGGGAGCTCGCCAGGAAGACCGGCATTCCCGTCACGATGACCCTGATGGGGCTCGGGTCCTACCCGGGCGACGACCCGCTCTCCCTCGACATGCTCGGCATGCACGGCAGCGTCTACGCCAACTATGCGGTCGATGAGGCCGACCTGCTGCTCGCCATTGGCGTGCGGTTCGACGACCGCGTGACCGGCAAGGTCGAGGCCTTCGCCCGGCACGGATTCATCGTCCACATCGACATCGACCCCTCCGAGATCAACAAGAACAAACTCGTCCACGTGCCGATCGTGGCCGACGTGAAGACGGCGCTCGGCCAGCTCAATGCGGTCGTGGAGCCGCCGACGGCCGACCTGAAGCCGTGGCACGCCCAAGTCGCCGAGTGGAAGAAGGAGGATCCCTTCTCCTACGACACGTCGTATCCGGGCATCCTCGCCCAGGAGGCGATCCACGCGCTCTCGAAGCTGACCGCGAAGAGGGACACCGTGATCACCGTCGGCGTGGGCCAGCACCAGATGTGGGCCGCCCAGTTCTTCACGTTCCGCGAGCCGAGGACGTGGCTCTCCTCGAGCGGCCTGGGCACGATGGGCTTCGGCCTGCCGGCGGCGATGGGGGCGAAGGTCGCCCGGCCCGACGCGATCGTGGTCGACATCGACGGCGACGGCAGCATCCTGATGAACATCCAGGAACTCGCCACCTGCAAGACGGAGAACATCCCGGTGAAGGTGCTGCTGCTGAACAACCAGCATCTCGGCATGGTGGTGCAGTGGGAAGATCGGTTCTTCAAGGGGAACCGGGCCCACACCTACCTCGGCCCGGTCGATCATCCGGAGGCATCGGGCGCGGGAGACGGCATCTCTCCCGACAGCCGCTATCCCGACTTCGTGATGGTGGCCAAGGGCTTCGGCTGGCAGGCCGAGACGATCCGCGAGAAGCAGGATCTGGTGCCGGCGCTCACTCGTCTGATCGAGGCCGACGGCCCCGCCATTCTCGATGTGCAGGTGCCCTATCAGGAGCACGTGCTCCCGATGATCCCATCGGGCATGACGGTGCAGGACCTGATCAAGAAATAGCGGAGCCGGGCCATTGATGGCCCCGGCTGCCTGGCCCGGCGGGGCGAAGCCGAGGTTCGTCGCGTCGGGCGGCTCGCCTTCCGGGCGTGCCATCGGCATGGCCCGCTCGCGACGGTCTTGTCTGCCAATCCGTAAGCCGCCGCAGGCCCGCGCCGGCGCGACACCAGCGTCGATCAGGGCGAGCCGAACGGGTCGTTGCCGGGCGTCGCCTTCGGCTCAGGTTGCGAAGGGGGCACGCCCGCCGGAGCCGCCGCGAACGGCGGGCTGGCCTGGAGGTCGGCGAGGGCGTCGCGGAGTGCCTGGCCAAGTTCCTGCTTCGTCGGCTTTGCGTCCGCTCCCGCGTCGCCCGCTCCCGGAAAGCCGAACTCACCGCCGGCCGCCGGCTGCCGCCCGGGTCCGCCAGGCCTCTTCGGCTCATCGTCCTTCGGTGGGTGAATCCATTCATGGAGGATCGAGGCGTTCTCCCTCAGCTTTGCGGCGAACACTTTCGCTGCCTCGGCGGCATCGCCGGCCACACCCGTGATGCCTGTCCCCTTGCCGATCGGCTGGATCGCGTTTGCGAGCGCCGCGAGCCTCCAGGCATCGCGTTCGAGAACCGTCGGCTCGACCGGCGGCGCCGGCTCCGAAGGCCCCGGCGGCTGGGCGGCGAAACCGCCGGCGTCGGGCCGCATGCCAAAGCCGCCCGGTGCTCCCGGCGGCGAGCCAAACTCGCCGCCCCCGAAGCCCGCCGTGGCGAGGCCGCCCGCCGACAGCGAGCGGCCAAACTCCTCCTCCTTCGCCGACTCCAGATCCTGCTGCAGGCCGCGGATCGCGGCGGCCCGAATCGCCTCGAGCGTTTTCGTCGCGTCGATCTTCGCCGCCGCGGTCGCCATGCGGCCCAGTGCCTCGGCCGCCCGGACACGCACGTCGACCGGCCGGGAGGCATCCCCGATCAGCTTCGAGAGTTCGCCGGCAGCCTCCGGGCTCGCCTCGGGCATGGCCATCGGGAGCAGCCCCAACGCGCGGGACGAGAGCCAGTCTCCGGCGTCGCCGGTGCCCGCGGCCGGCGGAGCGACGGCCACCTTGAGAATCGTGGCGGCTGCCGACGTGAGCGGCATGCCCGCCTCGGCATGCCGCGCGAGCCCCGCCAACGCCGCCGCCCGTGCGGCAGTTGGCACCGCCTGATCGGCCGCGGAGGCGGCCAGCAGCGGAACGGCTCCGGGCCACGGCTTGCCGTCCTTTCCCCGCAGGTCGCCCACGAGCAGCATCTCGTTGACGGCCACCACGGGATCGATGTCTTTGGCCTTCACCCGAGACAGAGCCCATGTGGCCGCTTCGCGATTCACCGCCTCGAGCGTCGCCGCGTCGGCGACCCGCTCGCTGAGGAGGCCTTCCCGGATCCGCCGCCGCAGCCGCTCGATGCTCCGCCGGTTGGCTGGTTCCTCGAGCAGCGGCAGCACCTTCGTGACGAGCGCGGCACGGCCCGCGGCATCCACCGCGCCGGTCTTCAGCTGCTCCAGATACCCCTTCACCTCCGGAGCGTCGGCGAACGCCTCCCAGGGCTCCTTGCGGGGCTTTTTGTCATCCGACTGCGCGGAGCACGGATGTGCGACTGCAAGCGCGACGGTCAGGGCGCACAGGGCTGCGTGAAGCGGGCGTGGCATGGAGTTGGTTCTTGAGACGTGCGGATGGAGGGCCAGGGGCACCGAGCCTCACGGGCCGGATCCACGTGGCACCCCGGGGGTGTTGCGCGGTCGCTTCTCATCGGGAGGGGCCACGGGCGGGAGCGTTTGCTTGTAGCGATCGAACACGGGCTCTGAGCCGGCGTACGACACCACTTCGAGCGATCCGTCCGGACCCAGCAGCAACGCCTCGACCGTCTCGCGGGGGCCCGACTTCGATGGGTCGTCCTCCTGCTGGCGGCCGCGGACGTCGACGAGCGTGCGGCCCGTTTCGGCGCGGTCGCCGCGGACCCTCGTCTCGGCCTTCGTGTTCAGGTCGGGGTCGGCGTTGATCAGTCCGCCCGGCTCGGCGACCACGCGACTGAAGCGGTAGTTGCCCGTGCCGTTCTTCGGCCCGAGAACGAGCATTTCGATCGCCTCCTTGCGGAGCTTGAGGGTCTTCGCGTCTTCCTTGCCGATCGTGCGGACGACCACCATCGCGGGCTGGGGAACGAGAACCGGAAGCGATTCCTTGCTCGGTGTCGGCGGGATCGGGATGAACTCGGTCTTCGCATCCGCGGGATCGGCGAGGTAGCGAGGCTCGAGGCCGTAGTTGGGGTTCGAGAGCACCAGTTTCACGCGGTAGCTGTAGGTCACCCCGGGCCGGACCGTCCGATCGATGTAGCGGAAGAGCCTGAAGTCGCTGCCGGAGGAGGGGCCGCCCATTTCACTCCCTGCAAACTCTCCCCCGGCCGCGACCGGGGAGAGCGGGAACGGGTTGGGGTCGAGGATCGCCTCATCCTCGGCGCTCCCCGTCGCATCGAGGTACTGGATGGAGAGAATCCGCGCTGCCGGCGTGGTGCCGAGCATCTCGATTCGGACGACGAGCTCGCAGGGCTTGTCCGCGACGATGCCCCCGAGCGGCGCGAGCTCCCGCTCGAGCTGTGGCGTCCGCACGAACACCACCTCGTCGGCGACGCCGACGTCGGCCGCCGCGAACGACGCGTCTCCGTCCACGGTGGCCACCGTCTGGGCCACGACCGCGGCCGACGGCTGCACGACCGGCTCGCCGACGAACTTCATCCCCTTGATCTTCACGGTCTGGTTCTTGAGGGCCCTCGGCTCATCCTTCAGCCGCTTCGCCGCGATCAGCTCGGGCTCACGAACGGCCGTCTCCTCCTGTTCCTTGAGCAGCTTGCGGAGCTCCGGGAGGAACCACGGATGCACTGTCTTCGCGCCCCACGAGTCGTAGAGCAGTTGCGGGAGCCCGGAGACATAGGGCACGTCGCTGTCGGAGGGCCCGAGCATGAACAGCGGCGGCAGCCGATCCTCCTGGAGGGCTTCGGATCCTGCACCGGGCAGGAACTGACCGCCGCCACCCCCCTCCGGCGACATCGGC
>CAIKWU010000252.1 GCA_903831155.1 uncultured Planctomycetaceae bacterium
CCAGGTGGTGGCCCACACCGCCGGCATCCGGCTCTCGATGCGCCGGCCGTCGCGGTCGTGGATCAGCTACTGGATGTCGGGCCAGAAGCTCGCCTACTGCTACCGCGGCACCGGCCGGCTGCTCCTCTGCACCACGCCCTACTGGCGGGCCCGGATGAAGGCCGAGGCGACCGCGCCCGCGGCGGTGTGACGCGCATTCGCCATGAACCGTCCTCGACCGCTCGTCCAAGCCCAACGCCGTGAGGCGTGGGGCGAACTGCCGCCAGACGCCGTGTCCAGCGTGGTGCGCCCGCGGCCTCACGGCCGGTCGGCTTTCACTCGCCAAGCACTCGAGCGCGGATCATTGGCAATCCGGGTGATGCCATGCCCCTGATCGGCGGCGTCGTGGTCTGGCTCCTCGTGGCCCACGCGGCCGCAGCCTGCCCGTTCTGCGGCCCCGTGGGACGGTCGCTCGCGGATCGCCGCGACGCGGCCGACGCGGTGCTCGTGGGCGACGCGACGGGAGATGCAAGCCGCGGTGCCGACGGCCTGCTCGTGCAGCCGCTCGTGCCACTCGCCGGTCTTCGCGGCGCGGTCCCCGTGCCGGCCGCGGCGATCGAGTGCCGCGTCGCCGAGCCGGTCACGGGCACGGGGATTCTCTTCGGCCGCCGCGATCCCGCCGGGCCGCAGTGGGAGGCGATCGCCGCGGACGAGGCCCTGATCGCCCACGTCGCCGCGGCACCCGCCGTCGAGGAGCCGGCCGCGCGGCGGCTCCGCTGGTTCGCCAGCCGCCTGGAGCACGCCAACCCGGCGATCGCGGCCGATGCCTTCACGGAGTTCGGCCTGGCTCCGTTCGAGGCCGTCCGCGAGGTGGCCGACGCTTTCGACCAAAACCAGCTGCAAACCTGGCTGACCGATCCCCGCGTCGAGCAGCGGCGGCGTGGCTTCTATGCTCTCGCCCTGGGGCTGGCGACCGCGGCCGCCCAGAAGCAGGGCGACCCCACGGCGGGCATCGCCGCCTTGCGTGCCGCCGTCGAGGCGCCCGGCAACGACCTGCGGGCCGGCTACGACGGCGTGCTCGCCGGCATGCTCGTCGCCGAGGGCGGTGCGGGCCTCGAGTATCTCCGCGGCCGGGGCCTGTTCGTCGCGGACGCGCGGCCCGGCGACGCAAAGCACGCGATCGCCGCCCTCCGCTTCGCGTGGGAGTGCCTCGCCGACTCGATTCCCCGCGACCTCGTCGCTGAAGCCACGGCCGGCCTGCTCGACAACGCGGCCGTGGCGGCCGATGCGGCCATCGATCTGTCTCGGTACGAGCGCTGGAGCGAGGTGGACCGGATCGCCGCGCTCTGGCAGTCGCTCGGCCGAGACGACCCGCTCGTCCGCCGCGCGGTGGCCGGCTACCTCGAGGCCTGCCCCCTGCCGCCGGCACGAAGCCATCGCGATCGGCTGGCGGCGGCTGATCCCCAGGCCTGGGCCGCGGCCCGGGCAGCCGCCCTCGAGCCCGCCCGCTGACCGATCGCTCCAACGCGGCCCACACGACGCCGCGGGTTGCGGCCCGGGCTTTTTCGGGGATATTTTCGGCGACTGACGGCCTTCCCACCCGCCGCGAGCACCATGCGATGAAGATCCACGAGTTCCAGGCCAAGGACCTCCTCCGCACAGCCGGCGTCCCCGTGCTCGCCGGCAAGGTCGCCCGCAACCCCGACGAGGCCGCGGCGGCGTTCACCGCCCTCGGCACGCCCGTGTGCGCGGTCAAGGCGCAGATCCACGCCGGCGGCCGCGGCAAGGGAAAGGTGAAGGGCTCGGAGCAGCGGGGCGTGGAGCTCGCGAAGAGCGCCGCCGACGCCAAGCGGATCGCGGCCGGGCTCCTCGGCAACACGCTCGTCACGATCCAGACCGGCCCCGAGGGGCAGGTGGTGCGGCAGGTGTTCGTGGAGAGCGGCTGCGCGATCGACCGCGAACTCTACTGCGCCGTCCTCGTCGATCGCCGCGTCGAGTCGCCCGTGCTGATCGCCAGCACGGCCGGCGGCATGGACATCGAGGAGGTGGCGGCCAAGACGCCGGAACTGATCCTCGCCGAGTCCTTCGACGCCGACCGCGGCCTGGGCGCCTACCAGGCCCGCGTGCTCGCCTCCAAGCTCGGCCTGCCCACCGCCAGTTGGCGATATGCCGAGGCCTTCTTCCGCAAGCTCTGCCAGGCCTTCGTCGATCTCGACGCGTCGCTCGTCGAGATCAACCCGCTCGTGCTCACGAAGGACGGCACGCTCGTCGCCCTCGACGCGAAGATGACGTTCGACGACAACGCCCTCTTCCGCCACAAGGACGTCGCGGCCCTCCGTGACGAGGCGGAGGAAGAGCCGGCCGAGACGCGGGCCGCCGCCGCGGGCCTCTCCTACGTGAAGCTCAACGGCACGATCGGTTGCCTCGTCAACGGCGCCGGCCTGGCGATGAGCACGATGGACCTCGTGAAGTACCACGGCGGCGAGC